>CASFBR010000030.1 GCA_949292795.1 uncultured Eubacteriales bacterium | reverse complement strand
AGCCGTTTAAGCCCCTGATTGGCGGTGTGCGTTTTGCGGATTTTAACGATCTTGACAGTGTCCGTGCACTTGTGAATGACCGCACCTGTGCGGTCATTGTGGAGCCCGTTCAGGGCGAGGGCGGCATTTATCCCGCAGAGCAGGCATTTTTGGAAGGGCTGAGAAGGCTCTGTGATGAACGAGATATTCTTCTTATTTTTGATGAGATTCAGTGCGGCATGGGACGTACCGGAACGATGTTTGCCTGCGAAGCCTACGGCGTTCTCCCGGATATTATGACCTGTGCAAAGGCACTGGGGTGCGGCGTGCCGGTAGGGGCGTTTGTCCTGAATAAAAAGACCGCAAATGCTTCCCTTGTCCCGGGCGATCACGGGACGACCTATGGAGGCAATCCTCTGGCCTGTGCTGCTGTAAGCAAGGTATTTGATCTTTTTAAGGAAGAGCATATTCTGGACAATGTAAAAACAACCGGCGCCTATCTGGAGGCTGCGCTGGATGCGCTTGTTCAGGAGTATGACTGTATTGCAGAGCGCCGCGGTAAGGGGATGATGCAGGGGCTTGTTATTACCGGACGTCCGGTAGGTGAGATTGTCACCCGCGCACTTGAGCAGGGCCTGGTGGTCATCACTGCTGGTTCGGATGTCCTGCGTCTTGTACCTCCGCTGATCATTCAGAAAGAACATGTCGACGAGATGATCCGGAAGCTAAAAGCATGTCTGTAAATTTTATAAATATCAGGGAAGGTGCCAGAGCTGCTGCTCTGGCACCACTACTGTGAACACTTAACGAAAGCAAGCCGAAGGCGCAGCTTGAGTTTAGTGAGAACGCACATCGGGAATCTTAGCGAGGACGTACATAAATTCAGAGATTTCGGGCACACTGTGGATATGAATAAGAAGAATGGAGGCGGATGCTATGGGATGGATCGTTGCATTAATATCCGGCGCGCTGATGAGTATCCAGGGTGTGTTTAATACAGAGATAACAAAGCAGACAAGCATATGGGTATCGAATAGCTGGGTGCAGTTTACGGCACTTTTAGTCTGCCTTGGTGCCTGGCTGTTTAAAGGAAGGGAAAGCTTTGGCAAGCTGATGCAGGTAAGCCCCAAATATTTGCTGCTTGGCGGTATTATGGGGGCATTTATCACGCTGACCGTTATTATGAGCATGAATACACTCGGCCCGGCGAAAGCGGCATTGCTGATTGTTGTTTCGCAGATTGCAGTAGCTTATGTGATCGAGCTGTTTGGTTTGTTTGGCACGCAAAAGGTCAGCTTTGCCTGGCCGAAGCTTCTCGGACTTTGCCTGGCCATTGCCGGGATCATTGTATTTAAGTGGGAATCGTCATAAAAAGCCCTTGTTTTTGGTGACCATATTTTGTACAATAATAATGTATGGTTTATAAAACAGAAAGCTTTCCTTGCCAGCGCCACAGGCGTCAGGAAAGGAAGGGATTTTGTGTGCAAATTTTTTACCAGGCACAAAAAATGTTTTTTGTCTGTGTTCATCGCAGTTTTGGCCGCAGGCATCGGTATGATCGACCATACCGGCTGCCAACGCGCGCCTTCGCAGGCCGTTTCCATGCCGGAAACGATTGCCATATCCGAAACGGATGCTGCGATGTCAGAGGCAGACGGATCAAAGGCAGAGGTAACGGCCGCAGGTGAAACGCAGGGCTATGCCGGGTACAACAGTGACGGCGCACCCGCTAAGAATGAGTCGCAGCCAGCCGCACAGGATACTGCCGATGAAATGCTTTATGTGTATGTATGTGGATGTGTTTGTGAACCAGGCGTTTACGGATTGGAGCGTGGAGCAAGAATTTATGAGGCAATCGAGGCTGCCGGCGGGATGACCGGGGAGGCGGATGCCAATAGCATTAATCTGGCGATGCAAATCAAGGATCAGATGCAGATTTATGTGCCTTCTGTATCCGAAGTGCAGTCAGGAACGCCATATCCGGGACAGGATCACAGTGTGTCAGAGACCGGCGGCGATGCGGGAGCAGATATTGGAAAGATCAATATCAATACCGCAGATGCGGCACTTTTAGATACGCTGCCGGGGATCGGAGCATCCAAAGCTGAAGATATTGTAAATTACAGGGAAGAACACGGAGGCTTTTTAAGTATCGAGGAGCTGATGAATATTCCCGGGATAAAGAGCGGGATTTTTGAAAAGCTTAAAGATTTAGTTACCGTGGGTTGAGGTAAAAGAATGGATAAAAAAGTGTTGATTGTTGATGATGAGAAGCTCATCGTTAAGGGACTGAAGTTTTCCCTTGAACAGGATAATATGGAAGTGGATGTTGCCTATGACGGCCGGGAAGCGATTGAAAAGGCGAAAAATAATCAGTATGACATCATCCTTTTGGATGTGATGCTTCCGGAGTTTAACGGATTTGAGGTATGCCAGCAGATACGGGATTTTTCGGATGTGCCTGTAATCATGCTCACGGCCAAAGGCGATGACATGGACAAGATTCTCGGACTTGAGTATGGCGCGGATGATTATATTACAAAGCCTTTTAACATTCTTGAGGTAAAGGCCCGGATCAAGGCAATCATGCGCCGGGTAAACAGTAAGCGCCAGAAAGCCGCAGAGCCGGCGGCGAATGTGATCGTCTCCGGAGATATGCGGATCGATATGGACAGCCGCCGCGTCTTTATTGAAAATAAAGAGGTGAATCTGACCGCAAAGGAGTTTGATCTGCTGGAGCTTCTGATCATGAACCCAAATAAGGTATATAATCGCGAGAAGCTTTTGAATCTTGTCTGGGGCTATGATTATCCCGGGGATGTGCGTACAGTGGATGTTCATGTGCGCCGCCTGAGAGAGAAGATCGAGAAAAACCCGAGCGAGCCTAAGTATATACATACAAAATGGGGTGTTGGTTATTTCTTCCAGAAGTAAAGCGAAGAAACGCAAGAGAAAACTGGGATTTCTGCACAGTATGTGTTTTCGGCTGATTGCCATTACGATCGTCCTTGCAGTGGTCCCTTTATTCATTATGCGGGGCACGCTCCTGCTGAACATCCAGGATAAGCTGTGGAGTGAGCGTATTGAAAGTATTGAGCGCCACAGCAGCTATCTTGCCTCGCAGATTGTAAAACTGAATTATTTTGACGGTGAAAATGAGATCATTATTAACAATCTGATCTCCCAGCTGGATTCCATCTATGATGGCCGTGTCGTGGTCGTTGATGAAAATTTTACCGTACGCAAAGATTCCTATTCCCGCATTAACGATAAGAAGGTCATCACACCGGCAGTAATCGAGACAATGAGCGGCGGGAGTACGCAGCCTAACTATGATAAGATTTATGATATGGTGGAGACCGTTGTTCCGGTAACGGACGGCGGAGGCGTGATCCGGGGCGTCATCGTGATTGATGCATCGACTCAGGACCTGACCGGAACGTATCAGTCGATCAAGCTGGTCAGCGCTTTGGTGGCGGCAGGATTTTCAGTGATTCTGGCGGCTCTGGCAGCGATCATCGGACGGGCATTTACAAAACCGTTTAAAAATGTAGCCCGCTCCATTAACCGTATCTCCGAAGGCTATTTTGACGAGGAAGTTCATTTAAAAGGCTACGCGGAGATTGAGACGATTTCCGATGCGTTTAATGCGATGCTCAAGCGCTTAAAGGAACTGGAGGATTCCCGGCAGGAATTTGTATCGAATGTCTCCCACGAGCTTAAGACACCGCTGACATCTATGAAAGTGCTGGCAGATTCCTTAAACACGCAGACCGATGTGCCTGTGGAGCTGTACCGGGAATTTATGCAGGACATTGCAGTGGAAATTGACCGGGAGGATGCGATCATTAATGACCTGCTTTCGCTTGTAAAGATGGATAAAAAGGCCGGAGACCTCAACATTTCCAATGTAAATATTAATGAAATGCTGGAGCTGATCTTAAAGCGGCTAAGGCCTGTGGCGGCTAAGCGGGGAATCGAGCTTGTTCTTGAAAGCTTCCGCACCGTCAGCGCAGACTGCGATGAGATGAAGCTGACGCTGGCTTTTACCAATCTTGTGGAAAATGCCATCAAATATAATGTAGCCGGCGGTTGGGTCCAGGTTTCTTTAGATGCGGATCATAAGTATTTTTATGTGAAGGTATCGGATTCGGGAATTGGTATCCCGGAAGAATTTCAGGACAAGATTTTTGAGCGCTTTTACCGGGTTGACAAGGCCCGGTCGCGGGAAACCGGAGGTACGGGCCTGGGTCTTGCCATTACAAAAAATATTGTTTTAATGCATGACGGAGCCATTAAGGTGAAGAGCAAAGAGGATGAGGGGACAACCTTTACGGTAAGGATTCCTCTGGAGGCAGCGCCATGATCGATTCGGAGGTGCTTATGAGGAAGCTGTTTTATTTATTTGCTGCAGTCCTGGCACTCATCTTAAGCCTTGCCGGCTGCCGCTCTGGCAGCAAAAGCCCTGCGCAAAACGGCAGGGACGGAATTGTGGATAAGTCGGTAGTGGATACAGCCTACAAAGTCTACTATCTCAATGAGGATCAGATTCATCTTGAGGGTGTGACGGCGATTTTTACATCTGAGACGCCGGAAGAGCTGATTGGCGAATGTATGGCGCTGCTGGAGTCTGAGCCGTCAGAGGACGGGCTTTTACGCACGATCCCGGACAGCGTACATGTGCTGGATTCGGTGTATGATCCGGTGACAAAGCAAGTGGATCTGTATTTTGACTCCGGTTACGCCAGGATTCCAAGGAATACGGAAATTCTTGTGCGGGCGGCCGTGGTCAAGACGCTGACGCAGTTTGAAGGCGTGATCGATTATGTCCAGTTTTTTGTGGATGGCCAGGCCCTCACAGAAAGCGACGGGCGTAAGATGATCATGATGCAGTCGGATTTTGTGGAGAATACCCGCGCGGATGTCAAACAGCTTGATCAGGAGACGATCCGCCTGTATTTTGCCAGCTCCGATGGAACAAAGCTGGTGGCTGAGGATGTCTATGTTCATTATTCCAGCACCTATGCGCTGGAGCAGGTGATCGTAGAAAGCCTGATCTCAGGCCCGATTTCTCAGAATCTGAATCCCACACTGTCCTCGGATGTGAAGCTGTATGATGATGTCAGTGTTTCTGACGGCGTCTGCTATGTGGATTTTAATCAGCGCTTTTTAGACCGGATCAATGAACAGAGCTTTGCACTGAATGTCTATTCGGTCGTTAATTCCCTGACAGAGCTGGATTATATTTCCAGTGTGCAGATTATGATCGACGGGGAGATTGTTGAGGGCAATGATGCCAATATATCCCTTGCACAGCCTCTGGAAAGAAATGAGGAGCTGATTGTTAAGTCTCAGGATACACCGCCGGTAGTGGAGAGCAGTGAGACCGGGGAGACCGACACAGACGCGCCCGCACAGGAAGAAACACAAACGCGTGAGACCGAAAGCGGGCAGGCCGATGAGACGGCAGAAACACAGATGGAGGATTAAAAGGAGTATCAATGATTTTACGGCCTGTATTATGGCTTGGGCTTGCTTATATTACAGGAGAGATACTGGCATGGCTTTATCCTGGAAGGCTTGCTATTGCGGCCGCTGCGGCCATAGGCGTCAGCATCCTTTGCGGCGCTTTGTCGGCCGGAGGGCTGCCGGGAAAAGCACTGAAAAGACGGAATATACAAAAGAAAAAGGAACCGCCCCAAAAGCGGATAAGAACAGGCGACGCACGAAAGAAAACATTTTGGAGGGGAAAAAGCCGGCCCCGGACGTATCTTTTGTGTCTGTTGCCTGTTTTTTTATTGGGCGGCTATGGAAATTATTGGGCGGCGTTTGAGGACTGCCTGTCCGGTGATAAAATAATCGGGATATGGTCCGGTGAAAACGCCGGGGCTGATGATGCGAAACAGATGATGACCGGAACGGCCGTGTCCGTAGAGGAAAAGGAAAACAGCTGGTATGTCATTGTAAAAAACTGCAGCCCCGTGCCGGCAGACGCCTTGCTTGTGACGATTTCCAAGGCGGATGCGGGGGCGTTGGATACCTGTGTGCTGCCGGGCTATGGCGTGATCTTTTCAGGGGAAATACAGCTTTTTGAACACCCGGATAATGAGGGCGTCTATGACGCATGGCTTTATTATCATTCCCGGGGGATTGATGCGCGGGTATGGGCGGATTCTCTGACCGTGCTTTCTGAAGATACGTCCCTGCTTCACCGTGGGGCCGCTGCCCTGCGCCGGCGGATAAAGGATAACTGCGGACGTTATTTAGACGGGACAGCCGCGGGCGTTGCTGCCGGTATGGTGTGCGGTGATAAGTCCATGCTTGATTCCGGTTTAAAGGAATTGTACCAGCTATCCGGCATTTCTCATATACTGGCCATCAGCGGCCTTCATATTTCCTTTGTGGGAACGGGAATCTATCAGCTTTTAAAAAAGCTTCGCCTGCCGCAGCGTGCCAGTATACTAACGGCTTTGCTCCTGATGACCGGCTATGGCTGGTTCACAGGGATGGCGCCTTCGACGGTACGGGCAGTCGTGATGAGCGGAATGTCTCTGGCGGGGAAGCTTGCGGGCCGCACATATGACCGGCTTACGGCACTTTCTGTGGCCGCACTTGTTATTTTGCTTCCATCGCCGCTTTTGATCACTCAGCCAGGCTTTTTTCTCTCCTTTATTGCGGCGGGGAGTCTCATCCTTTGCCCGCCGGGGCACAGACTGCCGGGAAACGTATATGGGAAGGGCAAAAAAGCAATGGCCAAACGGCTGGCTGTCCGGCTTTATAATCAGCTGGCGGCGCCGGTTTATGTTACGGCCGGAATGCTTCCGGCGGTTGCCTGGTGTTTTTTTGAAGTACCGGTATACAGTATTTTCGTGAACCTGGCAGTTATCCCGCTGATGAATCTGGTCTATCCGGCGATGCTGGCCGGCGCCCTGCTTGGCCCATGGCTTGGAGCACCGGGATTTTTGCTGTGGCGGATGATCGAAGGTGTGCTGGCAGTTTATGAAGGCCTGTGCCGGCTTTCGATGATGCTTCCGGGGGCTGTACAGATTACGGGACGTCCTCCGGTATGGGTGATGGTGTGCGCATATGGCCTTTTATTGACTGCTGCCGCATGGCATACATGCAGTGTCCGCCGGCAGCGTAAAAAACGGGGAGACGGGCGGCGCCATATGGAAGAAAAACAGTGCCATAACGGAGATTGCTTAAGTCACGCTTTTATATGCGCGGCATTTAACGGGATTGGCAGCCTGATGGCACTGATGGCCATCGTGCTTGTCATCTGGCCGGCGCGCCCGGAGCAAATGACTGTCACAATGGTCAATGTGGGACAGGGCGATTGCTTTTTAATACAGCTTCCTGATGGAAAAAATATTTTAGTTGACGGGGGGAGTACAGATGAAAAACAGGTGGGAAAGTATACATTGATCCCGTTTTTAAAATCCCGGGGCATACGGTCTTTGGATGCGGTGTTTCTCTCGCATATGGACACGGATCATATCAGCGGCGTAAAGGAGCTGCTTGAGGAGGCTGCCGGGGAGAGGGACAATGTGTATGCATATGACGGAAGCGTCTATGCCGGAAGCGTCTATGCCGGAAGCGTCTATGCCGGAAGCGCACATGCCGAAATCGTCCATGCCGGAAGCGTCTATGGGAACGGTACGGCAAAGCGCGCAGGAACTATGCAGCCCGGAAGCATTGCGATCCGGCAGCTTTATATGCCGTGGAATGTGCGGGAGCTTGGCGGCGGAGAGGACGTGCTGGCATTGGCACAGACGCTTCATATTCCATGCTTTGGCTTAAAAAGCGGTGATGTGCTGACCTTTGGCCGGCTGAGCCTTTCGGTATTGTCACCTCAAAAGCCAGAGGAGGGTACAGATGCGGCTTTGGAAAAGTACAGCTTAGACCGAAACGACGAAAGTCTCGTGTTTATTGTATCTTACGGCGCCTTTGACATGCTTTTTACAGGAGATGCAGGGCAATCTGTGGATGAAGCGCTTGTTGCAGGGCTGAAAAGCATTGGCATTGGCCCGGTGGATGTGTTAAAGGTGGCCCATCACGGCTCCAGGGAAAGCAGCAGCGCAGAGCTTTTAGAATATGTCCGGCCGGCATTGGCGCTAATCTCCTGCGGAGCGGATAATTCTTACGGACACCCCCATAAAGAATTGCTGGAGCGGCTGTCGAAAGTGACCGGCTGCATTTATATTTCTGCAAAAAACGGGGAAATTATCGTTGAGACCGACGGAAATTTTTTAAAAACAGTTGTGTGGACATGGCAGGGACGGTATAATAGCATGCAGGAGGACGTGCTTAAAGATGAAATATAAAACAGTAAACCAGATCGATACAATCTGTATTGATGAAATGAACCTTTCAGAAATCCGCTTTGATGGCGGGCAGCTGACACTGATGCTGGACGGTGCGGTGATCAAAGCGGATAATACGCATAATAACCGTTTTGAAGATGTGTACGGAGCGCCGATGGAACTGACATTTTGCGGCGTGACGATGGAGCGCTTTTGCCTTGCAGGCTATAAATACTATGATGCGGACGGAAAGCTTTTGCAGGAAATCCCGGAGCGCAGGCTGGATGAAGCACAGATGAAGGAAATTATGGCAAAAACGGAGGGCGGCTGGGTTTTCCGGCTGGAATACAGCCGGGACGGCGGTCGCTGCCGTCTGATATATGATACGGATATACAGGATGAGACAAACACCTATGAAGCCGAATTTTCCTATGAGAGCAGCATTGCCTCCTGGGAACGCTTTACAGGGCCTGTGGAAGGAAAGTGATCATGAAAACACTCAATGAACATATTAAAAATCATACATTCCAGAATGTTTACCTGATCTACGGGCCGGAAGACTATCTGCGCCGCCAGTACCGGGATAAGCTTAAAGCTGCGGTTTTAGATGGCGAAGATACGATGAATTATAATTATTTTGAAGGAAAGGGTATCGATGTCAATGAAATCATCGGCCTGGCAGAAACACTGCCGTTTTTTGCCGAGTATCGTCTGATCATCCTTGAAAATACCGGATTTTTTTCATCAGCCAATGATACTCTGGCCGAGTATGTGAAGCATGTACCCAAGACAACGATTCTTGTGTTTGTGGAGGCGGGCCCGGATAAACGCAATAAGCTGTATAAGGCGGTAAATGCTGCTGGATATGCGGCACAGATGACAAGTCCCGACCAGGAAACGCTTGTCCGGTGGGTGGCCGGTATTCTTCAGAAGGATCACCGGAGAATTACAAAAAATGACTGCCTGCTTTTTCTTTCCCTTGTGGACCCGGATATGGAGAATATCCGTCAGGAGCTTGAAAAGCTCATCTGCTATACGATGGGCCGGGATGTTGTCACAGCGGCCGATATTCATGCGGTATGCAGTGTTCATACAGAAAATAAGATTTTTGATATGATCAATGCGGTGGCGGGAAAGGATAAGCGTCAGGCAATGGCACTGTATAATGACCTGCTGACCTTAAAGGAGCCTCCGCTGCGCACCCTGTATCTGATTGCGCGCCAGTTTAATGTGCTTTTACAGATATGCGAACTGGCCGGCCAGGGCTTCCCTGCCAATACGATCGCTGAGCGCACCGGCATGAAGCCGTTTGTTGTCCGGAAGAATATGGGCCTGGCCCGCAGATTTACGGTCCGGGAGCTTGCCGGGGCAGTTGCATTTTGTACACAGATGGAAGAGGATGTTAAGAGCGGAAAGCTGGCAGATCAGATTGCTGTGGAGCTTGTGATCTATAAATATGCGTCCTGATAAGGCCTGCCAAACAGCGGTTTCTGAGCATCAAAAAAACTCCGGATGAGGGTTATCTCCGGAGTTTTTTATGCTTGTTTTGTGAAATAATAAACAGGCTAAATTAAGCAAGCTTGTTTACAGCAAGATTTAACCGGCTGATCTTTCTGGAAGCTGTGTTTTTGTGATAAACACCCTTGGAAGCAGCCTTGTCGATTGCGCTTGTTGCTGCAAGAAGGGCTTCTTTAGCAGCTGCAGCATCCTTTGCTGCGATCGCAGCATCCACCTTCTTGATTGCTGTCTTAACGCTGGACTTGATGGATTTATTTCTTGCTGCCTTTGTTCTGTTTACTAAAATTCTTTTCTTTGCGGATTTAATATTTGCCATGTTTGTTTCTGACCTCCAAATAATCTCTGTTTTAGTGTCATGTCTTGTTCTTGCCAGACGAAGACATGTACGGATTGTTTTGCATGACGGCCTTTACCGCTCACAACAGCCGCGTTTTATGTGCGGTATAGCCGATGGATTATATTGGTTTTCGTATGCGGACACGGACACGGACGTTAACGAAAACGCACTGCTATAATAATAGTCAATTCAAAGAAAAATGTCAATACATAATCTGCAAAACTTTCGGAAAGTATATAACACTGAAGTCAGCGGATGTGCCGGATTACGGCCATCGGCGAAAGATTAACGGAGGGAACATGTATGATGCAAAACCAGCAATCTCAAATACGCACGGACCTTGCCATTGAATCCGCAGAAAGCTTTTCAGAAAGTGAGCATACACTGTCCGGTGTTGTTGTCCGGGAAATCACAGATGAAAACGCCCATGTGCATATTACGCATGTCCATATAAAAAATGCTCAAGGAGCACGGCGTCTCGGCAAACCAATGGGACGTTATATTACACTGGAAACGCCGTATCTGTCCGATGAAGATGAGGATTACCATAAAGAAATCACAAAGGTCCTGATGGAACAGCTCGATTTGCTGATTCCGGATATACACCGGAAAAAAATTCTTGTGGTCGGGATCGGCAACCGGGAAATCACGCCGGATGCCTTAGGACCGATGGTGGTGGATCATCTGTTTATTACCCGACATCTGATCCGGGAGTATGGCAGCGATTCGGATATGACCCGGGGCTTTGGCATTGTCAGCGCCATCGCTCCCGGCGTGATGGCTCAGACCGGAATGGAAGGCCGGGAGGTGATTCGCGGTGTGATCAGGGAGACAAAGCCCGATGTGGCGATCATTGTGGACGCACTGGCAGCGCGCAGTGTCCGGCGCCTGAATTCAACGATACAGCTTACCGATACCGGTATTCATCCAGGCGCCGGTGTCGGTAATCTCCGGCACGGACTTGACCGGGAAACGCTTGGGATTCCTGTTGTGGCTATCGGGATTCCCACGGTGATCGATGCGGCAACGATCGTCAATGACACAATGAAATCACTGATGGACGTGATGGAGCAGCACGGACTTTATCAGGAGGTTTGTGATTCCGTCCGTACGTTTGATGACCAGGAAAAGTATTTACTTATGCGTGAGCTTATGGCTCCGGAAATTGCCAACATGTTTGTGACACCGAAAGACATCGATGAGACGATCCGTAGAATCAGCTATACGATCTCGGAAGCAATCAACGCGATCTGCCACCGTATATAGCAGATTGGCATGTACGTCTGGGATGTGTAAAATTTATGACATCATATCCTGTCCATTGCGGAATATAATGTAGTATTGCAGGAACATGGATTAGGAAGTGATGTATTGCAGAAAAAAACAAAATTTGCGGTGCTGGCGGCACTGACCGTCTGCGTAGTAGGTCTGTGCAGGTTCGGCGGCATACAGCAGCTCATGGCACAGCTTTCTTTATATGAAGAAACACTTTGCCAGTCGGCTTTTGATATAATCCTGCCGGCATCCGCGGATGTCCGGACAAACATCCGGTCATGGCTTGCGGGGCTGACCGATACGATTGCCTCTCTGGCAAAGCGTACGCTTCTGCCGGCCGGGAGTGATGCGATCGATGTGGAAAACGAAGCGCTGGCGGACTTTAATGAATATGAACCATCCCAGTCCGAGCTGGACGCATTTGCCATGGAAAATGCCAGAGCCGCACGCTCCGGCACAGAATCCGCTGCGGGAGGGGACGTCTCATCAGACGGAGAAGCTGAGGAGGCTGCCGCAGACGCCGGCAAGAACGATACGGCTGCGCAGGGATCGGATAACGACGTAATCCCTGCGGTGGCAACACCGGCTAATGGTATCATCTATTCACAGCAATCCCTATATGATTATACATTTTTGCTCAATAACTTTTATATTGTTGATTCTTCCACTGCTTCGGATGCCAGCCTTATTGACGGCGAGACCTTGCTGAACCGGGACCTGACGATCGACCTTTCCGGCAGCGATCCGAAGATTCTCATTTATCATACCCATTCTCAGGAAGCCTTTGCGGACAGCCGTCCGGGGGAGACTGCGGACACCGTTGTTGGACTTGGAAGTACGCTGGCCGATATTCTTCAGCAAAAATACCATATTCAGGTTTATCATGATACCGGCGTTTACGATATGATCGACGGTGTTCCGGATCGGAATGAGGCATATTCCCTTGCACAGACAGCAGTGTCTAAGATACTTGAGGATAATCCATCGATTAAAGTCGTGATCGATCTTCACCGGGACGGTGTGGCCGAAGGCACCCATCTGGTCACACAGATCAACGGAAAGCCTACCGCAAAAATCATGTTTTTTAATGGCCTGTGCCGCAGCGCGGATAACAGTACCAGCGGTTATCTTCAAAATCCTTATCTGACGGATAATCTTGCCTTCAGTCTCCAGATGCAGATCAAGGCGGCCGAAAAATATCCGGATTTTACAAGGCGCATTTATCTTAGAGATTATCGTTATAATCTGCATATGTGCCCGCGGTCGCTTCTTGTAGAGTGCGGTGCTCAGACCAATACGGTGGAGGAGGTTCAAAATGCCATGGAACCACTGGCGGATTTGTTATACTGCATATTGTCCGGCCAATAGTTTTGTGATACAATTAGAATCGTGATTTTTGAACGCGATGAATTGTTACGAAATAGGAGGAATATTCGTGAGCATTGACCAGAGTAGAATACGGAATTTCTGTATTATTGCCCATATTGACCACGGCAAGTCCACCCTTGCGGACCGGATCATTGAAAAGACCGGATTGCTGACAAGTCGGGAAATGCAAAATCAGGTGCTGGATAATATGGAGCTGGAGCGTGAGCGCGGAATTACAATTAAGGCTCAGGCAGTACGCATTGTATATAAAGCAAAGGACGGCAATGAATATATTTATAATCTGATCGATACACCGGGACATGTGGATTTTAATTATGAGGTTTCCCGGAGCCTGGCTGCCTGTGACGGAGCGATCCTTGTCGTGGATGCCGCTCAGGGAATTGAAGCCCAGACACTGGCGAATGTTTATCTGGCGCTGGATCATGATCTGGAGATTATGCCGGTCATTAATAAAATTGATCTGCCAAGTGCGGACCCGGATCGGGTCGTGGCAGAGATCGAGGATGTAATCGGGCTGGAAGCCCATGATGCCCCGAGAATTTCGGCCAAAACGGGACTGAATGTGGACGAGGTGCTGGAGCAGATCATCACTAAAATCCCGGCGCCTGTCGGGGATGTCAATGCGCCGCTGAAGGCGCTGATCTTTGATGCGGTGTATGATCCATATAAAGGTGTGATCGTATTTTTCAGGGTGAAGGAAGGGCGCATTGCCAAAGGAACACCGGTAAAGATGATGGCTACCGGCGCAGGCTTTGAGGTGATCGAGGTCGGCTATTTTGGCCCGGGACAGTTTATCCCCTGCGAGGAGCTGACTGCCGGGATGGTCGGCTATATGACGGCCAGCATTAAAAATCTTAAAGATACCCGGGTCGGCGATACGATTACCAATGCAAAGGAGCCCTGTGACGCTCCCCTTCCGGGCTATAAAAAAGTCAATCCGATGGTCTTTTGCGGGATGTATCCCGCTGACGGGGCCAAATATCCGGATTTAAGAGATGCCCTGGAAAAGCTTCAGCTCAACGATGCATCCCTGCAATTTGAGGCAGAGACAAGTATCGCTCTGGGCTTTGGCTTTCGCTGCGGATTTCTCGGACTTTTACATCTGGAGATTATTCAGGAACGTCTGGAGCGGGAATTTAATCTGGATTTAGTGACAACGGCACCGTCGGTTGTATATAAAGTACATAAGACAAACGGCGAGGTGATCGATCTGACAAATCCGTCCAACCTGCCGGATCCTTCGGAGATCGAGTATATGGAAGAGCCGGTAGTGTCCGCGGAGATCATGGTGACGACCGATTACATCGGCCCGATCATGGATTTATGCCAGGAGCGCCGGGGGACTTACCTCGGGATGGAATATATGGAGACGACCCGCGCGATGTTGAAATATGAACTCCCGCTCAATGAGATCATCTATGATTTTTTTGATGCTCTAAAATCAAGGTCCAGAGGCTACGCATCGTTTGATTATGAGATGAAGGGCTATCAGCGCTCCGATCTGTGCAAGCTTGATATTCTTGTGAACCGTGAAGAGGTGGACGCCCTGTCCTTTATCGTATTTGAAGGCTCCGCTTATGAGCGCGGACGTAAAATGTGTGAGAAGCTTAAAGAAGAAATCCCGCGTCAGCTTTTTGAAATTCCGATCCAGGCCGCAATCGGCAGCAAGATCATTGCCCGCGAGACCGTGAAGGCGCTGCGCAAGGATGTGCTGGCCAAGTGCTACGGCGGTGACATCAGCCGTAAACGAAAGCTGCTGGAAAAGCAGAAGGAAGGCAAAAAGCGGATGCGCCAGGTCGGCAATGTGGAAATCCCGCAGAAAGCCTTTATGAGCGTTTTAAAGCTGGATGACCGCTAAATAAGGGCAGAGATTTATGGAGCTTTATATACATTATCCATTTTGTGTAAAAAAGTGCAGCTATTGTGATTTTTTATCAGCACCTGCAGATGAAGCGCAGCGGGCCGGATATGTACAGGCCCTGCTTGGAGAGATCACCGCAATGTCGGCGTTTGTCCGCCGCGATACGGTAGAGACGATCTTTATTGGCGGCGGAACGCCTTCATTAATGACGCCCGGAGAGCTGACCATGCTTATGGATACACTCAGACGCCGCTTTTTTGTAAACCCGGACTGTGAAATTACGCTGGAGGCAAATCCGGGCACACTGCACATGGACTTCCTTCGTGCCATGACAGATGCCGGGGTCAACCGTTTAAGTCTCGGGCTCCAGTCTGCCAGCGACCGGGAACTGGCCTGCCTTGGCCGTATCCATAAATACGCGGACTTTTGTAAAAGCTTTGATATGGCAAGAGCCGCCGGGATCAGAAATATTAATGTCGATTTAATGTCCGCGCTCCCGGGGCAGACGCTTTCTTCCTGGGAGCGGACGCTGAAAGCAGCGGCTGCTTTTGAACCGGAGCACATTTCTGCTTACAGCCTGATTATTGAAGAAGGGACACCCTTTGCAAAGCTTTACGGGGATGAAAAAGAAGAAAATGCTTCCATGGCGCCGCCGCTGCCAGATGAGGATACAGAGCGGCAGATGTACGTTCGCACGGAAGCGCTGCTTGCCCGCTATGGCTATGAACGCTATGAGATTTCCAACTATGCCCGGCCGGGCTTTGAGTGCCGCCATAATATTGGCTACTGGCGCCGTGTCCCGTATCTGGGGCTTGGGCTTGGTGCCTCAAGCCTGATTAATGGCCGCCGGTTTGATAATACACGGGATATGAAAAAATACATTGCTGCCTTTGGTGAAACGGCCATAAAGGGCAGTGTTTCTGAAGCGGAAGCGGACCGGTGCCATGAGCATATCCAGCTTATAAGCCGTGAGGATGCCATGGCAGAGTTTATGTTTCTCGGGCTGCGTCTCACATCCGGTGTAAATGACCGGGATTTTCGGAAGGATTTCGGCGTGAGCTTTATGGAGGTTTATGGCGAACCGATTGACCGTCATTGCCGTGAAGGGCTGCTTAATTATATAGAAGCAACGGGACAGCTTGCCCTGACAGCCCATGGTATTGATCTGAGCAATTATGTGCTCTGTGACTTTTTGTAACGATCCGGTCATGCGGCGAAACGCTGTGTTAGCAGCGTTTCGCAGGATGCATGGCCGAATCGTTACTTTTTTTGTGATTTTTTTGAATCAGCTATTGACAAAAGAAAAAGATAGTGCTATTTTATGTACATAAGGTATTAGCACTCTAGTTGATTGAGTGCTAATAACATAAGCTGAAAGGAGTGATTCGGTGAATTTGGATGAAAGAAAAGTTAAGATTTTAAATGCGATCATTCAGACGTATCTTGATACCGGTGAGCCGGTAGGTTCACGGACGATCTCGAAATTCACGGACCTCAATTTAAGTTCAGCGACCATCCGAAATGAGATGGCGGATCTGGAGGAGATGGGCTACATTATCCAGCCCCATACCTCTGCGGGACGTATCCCTTCGGATAAGGGCTATCGCTTTTATGTGGATAACCTGATGAAGGATAAGATCGCTCAGGTTGATGAGATGAAAGAGATCATGCTCCAGAAGGCGGATAAGGTCGATCAGCTTTTAAAGCAGGTTGCAAAGCTTCTGGCAGTGAATACCAATTATGCGTCTCTGATCTCAACACCTCAGTATAAGCGCAATAAGCTTCGTTTTATTCAGCTGTCCAAGGTTGATGAGACACAGATTCTTGTCGTGATCATGATCGAGGGCAATATTATTAAAAACAAACTGATCAACAGCGAGTTTCCGGTGAAGCAGGAGGATGTTGTCAAGCTCAATATTCTGCTGAACACATTTCTTCAGGGACTGAGCCTTCAGGAGATCAATATGGAGATGATTCAGAAGCTGAAGGTTCAGGCAGAGGGCCACAGTAAGGTGGTCAGCGATGTGATCGATGCCATCGCGCAGGCGATCCAGGAAGAGGATGATGTGGAGATTTATACAAGCGGCGCAACAAATCTTTTAAGCTATCCGGAGCTTGGCGACCGGGAGCAGGCAAAGCTTTTAATGTCTACCTTTGAGGAGAAGCAGGCGCTGGTCCATCTGATCGAAGAAAATTCTGAAAACGATGACGGAGAAAATCACGGCATACAGGTGTATATCGGTTCAGAATCTCCGGTGAAGTCCATGAAAGATTGCAGTATCGTCACTGCAACCTACGAATTGGAAGAAGGCGTTTCGGGCACCATTGGTATTGTGGGGCCAAAGCGGATGGATTATCAAAAGGTTGTGAATAATCTTCAGACGATGATGAATCAACTGGATGCGATATTTAAGAAGAAATAGAAGAGGTGAATGCAGTGGCAGATTTGAATAGAGAGAACGATGAAGCATTAAAGGAGGAAGCTGCGAAGACCGGTGAAGCTGGTGTAAACGCGGAAGATACCGCGGGCGAAGAAGTATCGGAGGATACGCCGGAGGAAGCTGCCGGAACGTCAGATGCCGCCGGTGATGACACGCAGGATGAGCCTTCTGATGATGACTCAGACGAGGACAGCAGGAAAAAGTCCCGTTTCTTCGGCAAGAAGGATAAAAAGAAAGACAAAAAGGATCAGCAGATCGAAGAGCTGACAGACCGTGTGATGCGTCAGATGGCTGAATTTGACAACTTCCGCAAGCGCACGGAGAAGGAAAAGGCACAGATGTTTGACAGCGGTGCATCCGATATTATCGAAAAGATACTTCCGGTGATCGATGATATGGAACGCGGGCTGGCGGCTCTGACCGAGGAAGATAAGGAGAGCTCCTTTGCCAAGGGCATGGAGATGATCTATAAAAAGCTTATCGGTATTTTAAATGCCGCAGGCGTGACAGAAATTGATGCCGCAGGTAAAGAGTTTGACCCGAACTTCCATAACGCAGTGATGCAAAGCCCGAGTGAAGAATATGAATCCGGTTATGTGGTTCAGGAGCTTCAGAAGGGTTATATGTATAAAGATAAAGTGCTCCGGCACAGTATGGTTATTGTGGCAGAATAACAAGCTTTGGGCCGTATAAAATGCGGCCGCTGATTTTAGGAGGAATATATTATGAGCAAGATTATTGGTATTGACTTAGGTACAACAAATTCATGCGTAGCAGTTATGGAAGGCGGAAAGCCGGTTGTTATCGCAAATACAGAAGGCGCACGGACAACACCCAGTGTGGTCGCTTTTACAAAGACCGGTGAGCGTCTTGTAGGTGAACCTGCAAAGCGTCAGGCTGTTACAAACGCAGATCATACGATTTCATCCATTAAACGTCATATGGGTACCGATTTCAGAGTGAACATTGACGGCAAGAACTATTCTCCTCAGGAGATTTCCGCAATGATCCTTCAGAAATTAAAAGGCGATGCGGAAAGCTATCTCGGCGAAAAGGTAACCGAAGCCGTAATCACAGTACCTGCATACTTTAACGATGCCCAGAGACAGGCAACAAAGGATGCCGGTAAGATCGCCGGACTTGATGTAAAGCGTATCATCAACGAGCCGACAGCCGCAGCACTGGCTTATGGCCTTGATAACGAAAAAGAACAGAAGATTATGGTATACGACCTTGGCGGCGGTACATTCGATGTTTCCGTAATCGAAATTGGCGACGGCGTTATCGAAGTACTGGCAACAAGCGGTGATAACCATCTTGGCGGCGATGACTTTGATGAGAAGATTACCCGCTACATGATCGATGAATTTAAGAGAACAGAAGGCGTAGACCTTTCCGGTGACAAGATGGCTATGCAGAGACTTCGTGAAGCTGCTGAAAAGGCTAAGAAAGAGCTTTCCAGCGCAGCAACGACAAATATCAACCTGCCGTTCATCACAGCCACAGCGGAAGGCCCGAAGCATTTTGATATGAACCTGACCCGCGCAAAATTTGATGAGCTGACCCATGACCTTGTAGAGCGTACGGTTATCCCTGTACAGAATGCATTAAGAGATGCGGGCATCAGTGCTTCTGAGCTTGGAAAGGTACTTCTTGTAGGCGGCTCCACCCGTATCCCGGCAGTTCAGGATAAGGTAAGACAGCTTACCGGACATGAGCCAAGCAAGAACTTAAACCCGGATGAGTGTGTAGCGATCGGTGCATCGATCCAGGGCGGCAAGCTGGCCGGAGATTCCGGTGCCGGTGACATCCTTCTGCTGGATGTAACTCCGCTGACACTTTCAATCGAAACGATGGGCGGTATCGCAACACATCTGATCGAGAGAAATACAACGATTCCTACAAGAAAGAGCCAGATTTTCTCTACGGCAGCAGATAATCAGACCGCTGTGGATATTAACGTTGTCCAGGGCGAGCGTCAGTTTGCAAGAGATAATAAGAGTCTTGGCCAGTTCCGTCTGGACGGCATTGCTCCGGCAAGACGCGGTGTGCCTCAGATCGAGGTCACCTTTGATATTGATGCCAACGGTATCGTAAATGTTTCTGCAAAGGACCTTGGTACCGGCAGAGAACAGCACATTACCATCACCGCAGGCTCCAATATGTCTGAGGAAGAGATCAACAAGGCTGTTAAGGAAGCCGCTGCTTTCGAGGCTCAGGATAAGAGACGCAAGGAAGGCGTAGATGCAAGAAACGAAGCAGACTCTATGGTATTCCAGACTGAAAATGCACTGAAGGAAGTCGGCGACAAGGTCAGCGCAGATGACAAGGCAAAGGTTCAGGCAGAGATCGACAGCCTGAAGAATCTTCTGAATCAGACGGCAAATGTGGAAGAAATGACCGATACACAGATCAACGATCTCAAGGCCGGAAAGCAGAGACTGATGGATGCCGCTCAGGGCGTATTTACGAAGATGTATGAGGCTGCCGGTGCAAACGCTTCCGGCAACGCAGGCCCGAATCCGGGTGCCGGCGCAGCAGGTGGCTCCGGAACCTATCAGAACAACGATGATGTTGTTGACGCAGATTACAAAGAGGTATAATATAGAGTGATGATGCAGATGGCAAGCGTCCGTTTGCAGTAACGATAAGATACGGTCTGTCACAGTTGGTGGCAGGCCGCGTCTTGTGCAGAATGGAGATAAGTTATGGCAGAGACAAAGAGAGATTATTATGAGGTCTTGGGCGTATCCAAGACCGCAACAGATGCTGAATTAAAAAAAGCTTATCGCCAGCTTGCTAAGAAGTACCATCCCGATATTAATCCGGGAGATAAAGAGGCGGAAGCAAAGTTTAAGGAAGCCTCGGAAGCTTATGCGGTGCTAAGTGACCCGGAAAAGCGGCGCCACTATGACCAGTTGGGTCATGCGGCCTTTGAACAGGGCGGCGGCGCCGGCGGCTTCGGTGGTTTTGGCGGCTTCGATTTTGGCGGCGATATGGGCGATATTTTCGGCGACATATTTGGCGATCTGTTTGGCGGCGGCAGAAGCCGCAGAGCCTACAACGGCCCGATGCAGGGTGCGAATGTCAAAATCAATATGCGGATTTCCTTTATGGAGGCTGTGTTTGGTGTGGACAAGCGAATTGAGATCAATTTAAAGGATGAATGTCCGCACTGCCACGGCACCGGGGCAAAGCCGGGAACTCAGCCGGAGACCTGTCCAAAGTGCGGCGGCAAAGGTCAGGTTGTGTATACCCAGCAGTCATTGTTCGGCGCAGTGCGTAATGTTCAGACGTGTCCGGATTGCCACGGAACCGGTAAGATCGTTAAGGAAAAGTGTACAGACTGCGGCGGAACCGGCTACATTAAAAATAAAAAGACCATCGAGATTCCGATCCCTGCCGGTATTGATTCCGGTCAGAGCGTGCGTATCCGCGGAAAAGGCGAGCCGGGAACAAACGGCGGGCCAAGAGGCGATCTTCTTGTGGGGATTACCGTGGACCGGCATCCGATTTTCCAGCGGCAGGATTTTGATATTTATTCCACCGTGCCGATTTCATTTGCTCAGGCAGCGCTTGGCGGGGATATTACGATCCAGACGGTGGACGGCGATGTGATTCAGAATATCCGTCCGGGGACTCAGACCGATACCCGCATCCGCTTAAAGGGCAAGGGTGTGCCGACGATCCGCAATAAAAATGTCCGCGGCGACCACTATGTCACTCTGGTCGTTCAGGTGCCGGAACGTCTGAATAATGAGCAGAAGGAGCTGCTGCGGCAGTTTGACGCTTCCTTAAGAGGCGAAAGTGTCGATGCAGCCGCCGGCGGACAAAATAATCAGAATAGCGAACATAAAAAGAAAAAGAGCTTTATGGATAAAGTGAAGGAAGCTTTTGAAGATTAGAAAATCAGGCAGTTCTCAAATTCGTTTGCGGACTGCCTGATGTTGTGTTATGATAAAATTGTTTGCTTAATCGTGCATGGCTCAAGGACATATGCCGGTACGGGAACGGGCCGCGTACAGATTTATGCATATCGATGACCGTATATAGAGAATATAAGGAGGACACAGGATTTGAAGTGGAATAAATATACGCTCACGACCACAACGCAGGCAGTGGATATGATCAGCTACACCCTTGGGGAGCTTGGAATCGAGGGAATTGAAATCGAAGATAAGGTGCCTCTGTCCGAGGATGAAAAAAAACAGATGTTTATTGATATTCTTCCGGAGCTTGGCCCGGATGACGGCAAGGCACTTGTTTCTTTTTATATCGATCCGAAGGATGATCACGAGGATACATTGCAGCGTGTTCTCGCGGCAATTTACGAATTGAGAGACTTTGTGGACATCGGAGAGGCTTCGATCGTGAAGTCAGAGACTGCGGACGAGGACTGGATGAATAACTGGAAAAAATATTGGAAGCCTTTTAAAGTCGATGATGAAATTATTATCAAGCCAACCTGGGAAACGCTGACCGATGTACCTGAAGGGACACTTGTGGTGGAACTGGACCCGGGGACATCATTTGGCACCGGTATGCACCATACGACACGGTTGTGCATTACTCAGCTGAAAAAATATTTAAAGCCGGAGCACTGTCTGCTGGATGTGGGCTGCGGCAGCGGTATTTTATCCATTATCGGAATGATGCTTGGCATCCGTGAAGCTGTCGCAACGGATATTGATCCCCATGCGGTCACGGCTGCTCTTGAAAATGCCCGGGGCAATGCCATTGATATGAACCGGCTGAAGATTTTGTGCGGCGATGTGATTACGGACGAAAATTTCAGACATCAGGTCGGCACCGAAAAGTTTGACATTGTTGTCGCGAATATCCTGGCGGACATTATTATTCCGCTTTCCGGTGTGATCCGGGAAACAATGAAGCCCGGAGCACTGTTTATTTCCTCGGGGATTCTTGACGTTAAGGCGGAGCGCGTCCGCGCGGCGCTTCTTGAAAATGGATTTGAAATCGTGGAAATGACAACAAGCGGCGAGTGGGTATCCTTTACAGCAAGAAATGTATTTGGCGTTGACAGATGAAAAGCAGGTGTGCTAAGATGAAATCCTCTGTAAGTCGGAGAATATCGTTTGTGCAGCCCGCTTCGGGCAAAGAATACTGCAAAGCGGGAGCCTTTTGGTTGTTGATGATTCAGCCCCATGGCTGATGCTTATGGTAAAAAGAGGTGACAGGCAGATGCCAAGATTTTTCGTACAGCCCGGACAGGTGGACGGGCAGACCATCACGGTGACGGGAAATGACGTCAATCATATTAAAAATGTGCTGCGCATGTCCTGCGGGGATACACTCTCGGTCAGCGATGGCTGCGGCAGAGATTATTTTTGTACGATCCATGAGATCGGCCGTGAGCAGATTTATTTACATATTGAAAATTCCTGGGATTCTTATGTGGAGCTTAAGACAAAGCTGTACCTTTTCCAGGGGCTTCCCAAGGGCGATAAGATGGAGCTGATCATCCAAAAGGCTGTGGAGCTTGGCGTTAGCGCGGTCATCCCGGTGATTACCGCCCGCACGATCGTTAAACTGGATGAGAAAAAGACCGGCAAAAGGCTGGCGCGGTGGCAGTCTGTCGCTGAAAGCGCAGCCAAGCAGTCCGGCAGAGGGCTGATCCCTCAGGTGGCTGCGCCGGTGACCTTTAAGGAGGCATTGACCATGGCAGGTACGATGGATGCCTGCATTATGCCTTATGAGCGGGCACAGGGGATGGATGCGGCCCGCAGCCTTGTGGACGGGCTTAAAGGCAAAAAGAGTATCGGTATTTTTATTGGCCCGGAAGGAGGCTTTACTCCGGATGAGGTGGCTGCTGCGCAGGCTGCCGGAGCAAAGACGATGACCCTCGGCCGCCGGATTTTGCGCACAGAGACTGCGGGGCTTGCCGTGCTGTCCATCCTTATGTTTGAACTGGAGGATGACGCATGTGACGGTCGTGCACATGAAAATGAACCGATTTTAAACGGGAGGAACGAATAATGGGAGCCTATTTTGATAATGCGGCTACGACCCGCGTGTATGACGGTGTGTGCCGTGTGATGATGGAGGCGATGCAGCAAAATTACGGGAATCCTTCGGCACTGCATACGAAAGGGCTGGAGGCCGAGCACTATATAAAAACGGCACAGGAACGCATTGCCGATGTGCTTAAGGTATCTGCGCGGGAGATCGTATTTACCTCCGGTGGAACCGAATCAAACAATATGGCCATCATCGGCGCCGCTTATGCCAATCAAAGAGCCGGACGCCATCTGATTACGACCCGCATTGAGCATGCATCCGTTTACAATCCGATGCTCTATCTGGAAAAGCAGGGCTTTGAGGTGACCTGGCTGCCGGTGGATGCTCATGGAACCGTGGACACAGAGGCATTAAGGGCGGCCATACGGCCGGATACGATTCTCGTATCGGTGATGTGCGTCAACAATGAGATCGGCACCATCGAGCCGTTAGATGAGATCGGCAGGATCATCAAAGAAAAAAATCCGTCCGCACTGCTGCATGTAGATGCCATTCAGGGCTTTGGAAAGCTTGTCATTCATCCGAAGCGGCTTGGCATCGATCTGCTCAGCGTAAGCGCCCACAAGCTTCACGGCCCCAAGGGCGTGGGTTTTCTCTATATCCGTGACAGGGCGAAGGTGCGGCCGCTGATCCTTGGCGGAGGCCAGCAAAAGGACAGGCGCTCGGGAACTGAAAATGTTCCGGGCATTGCCGGACTGTCCGAGGCGGTATTGGAAGTGTTTGATGACTTTGATGAAAAGATTGACCGCCTTTATGAACTGCGCAGTTATTTTATCCGCCGGATACATGAAATTGATAAAACCGTGGTCAACGGCTGGTCTGAGCGTCAGGAAGGCTTTTGCGGGCCTGCCCCCCATATTGTCAGCGTCAGCTTTGAACAGATACGGGCGGAGGTACTGCTTCATGCGCTGGAAGAGCGGGGCTTTTATGTGTCCTCCGGTTCTGCCTGCTCATCCAATCATCCGGCCATCAGCGGTACGCTTAAGGCTATTGGTGTTGAAAAAATATATCTGGATGCGACGATCCGGTTTAGTTTTAGTTTCGAGACGACAAAGGAAGAAATCGATGCATGTATGGAAACGTTGGCACAGCTTGTTCCCATGCTTCGGCGTTTTACTCCGGGAGGTAGGAGATAGATGATATTTAAAGCATTTTTGATAAAGTATGGTGAGATCGGCCTGAAAGGGAAAAACCGTTATCTTTTCGAGGATGCCCTGATGCGCCAGATCCGCTTTTCCTTAAACGGGGCCGGCGAATTTGAGGTGACAAAAGAGCAGGGCCGCATTTATGTCAATGTATGTTCCGATTACGACTACGAGGACGTTATGGAACGCCTTCAGCGGGTATTTGGCATTGTGGCCATTTGTCCGGTCGTCTTTTGCGAGGATAATTCCTGGGATAATCTCACAAAGACGGTCGGTGATTATATCGATGCGGCATACGACGATAAGAACTTCACATTTAAGGTGGAATCCAGACGCGCGGATAAGCATTATCCGAAAAAATCCATGGAGATCAATGCCGATATGGGCGAATATTTGCTGGAACGGTTCCAGGGGGCACGGGTAGATGTCCATCATCCGGAAATCCTTTTAAATATTGAGATTCGCCAGAAAACATATATTTATTCCAAATCGATTCCGGGCCCCGGAGGTATGCCTGTGGGGACAAACGGTAAGGCGATGCTTCTGCTGTCCGGCGGTATTGACAGCCCGGTAGCCGGATATATGATCGCCAAGAGGGGCGTAACCATCGACGCCACCTATTTTCATGCGCCGCCCTACACAAGCGAGCGTGCGAAGGAAAAGGTCATTGATCTGGCAAAGATCATTGCCCGCTATGCGGGACCGGTAAAATTAAATATTATTAATTTTACGGATATTCAGCTGGCAATTTATGAGAAGTGCCCGCACGATGAGCTGACGATCATTATGCGCCGCTATATGATGCGTATTGCAGAGCGTATCGCCAGGGAGGATGGCTGCCTTGGCCTTGTGACCGGAGAGAGTATCGGACAGGTGGCCAGCCAGACGATGCAAAGTCTCGCAGCGACCAACGCTGTCTGCACACTGCCGGTGTACCGTCCGGTGATCGCTTTTGATAAAAACGATATTGTAGCAATCTCTGAAAAAATCGGGGCATTTGAGACTTCGATCCTTCCATACGAGGACTGCTGTACGATCTTTGTGGCCAAGCATCCCGTGACTAAGCCAAACATCCGGGTGATCGAGCGCTCAGAACACCATTTGGACGAAATCATTGACGCCATGGTTGAGACGGCCATTTCTACCCGCGATATTGTCATGTGCGAATAACAGCGCCGGCGTATACCGGCATCGGCAAAAAACGCCCGACGCCTGACGGGAACGTATGCTTCCTGTAAAAAAAGAGTTCCGCTTGGCGGAACTTAAGCGCCAGGCGCGGTCGCATAAGCGACAATTTTCTTATCGCGCGTGTGCGCATCCTAAGCGGAGCTTTTTAATTGCACAGGAAGGTACGCTTCCTGTGCAATTAAAAAGGGATGTCCAAACGGACATCCCGGTCATGCTGCGGCAGTGCTTACTGCTGTTCGATAATGAATGGTTTTAAAACCTCAGTGATCTCATCGTAGCAGTCCTCATTGTGGATCGCAAGATCGATCGGTCTGGAAAGATCAAGGCTGAAGATACCCATGATCGATTTCGCATCGATCACATATCTGCCGGAGATCAGGTCAAAGTCCGAGTCATACTTGGTGATGATGTTTACAAAGGACTTTACTTTATCAATGGAATCAAGACGGATTTGAACGGTTTTCATAAGAAATTCCCTCCTAATGTATTTCATATTTTTTATTATATAGTACAATTCAAGCGTCAAAAAGTCAATACGGTATTCGTAAAGAAGCTGTAAATTTGTCACGATTGAGCCATGCCTCCCGCGTTTGCGCTGCCGGCGCAGCTTTTTGCCGCATACGCGGCTAAACGCCCGATTGCGGCCGGACACTGGGCAGTAATGGCGGATCGTTATGTGATTTTCCCAAGAGAATGGAGGAAAGGTATGGAGTATTCAGAAGTTTGCCGGGAAGGTGCTGCCGGGCGTGCGGCGCCCGGGAAGACAGTAGCCTTTTGTACACTGGGCTGCAAGGTGAATCAGTATGAGACAGATGCCATGGAAGAGCTGTTTACAGCAGCAGGCTATGTCGTTAAAAGCTTTAAAGAAAAAGCAGATATTTATGTAGTCAATACATGTACGGTGACGAACATCGCAGACCGCAAGTCCCGGCAGATGCTTCACCGGGCCAGAAAGATGAACCCGGAAGCGGTTATTGCTGCGGTGGGATGCTACGCCCAGGCAGCCAGCGCACAGCTTGAGGCGGATCCGGATATTGATCTGATCATCGGAAATAATAAAAAGAGCGCGATCGTGGCGCTTGTGGAAGGTAAGCTTAAGGACCGGGTGGAGGTCATCGATATTAATCATACAAGCGAATACGAGCCGCTTCATGTAAGCCATGTATGTGAGCATACGCGGGCGTATATTAAGATACAAGACGGCTGTAATCAGTTTTGTTCCTACTGCATCATCCCTTACACACGGGGACGGGTGCGCAGCCGGAAGCCGGAAGATATTGTTTCAGAGGTTCAGAGACTTGTGAGCGGCGGTTATAAAGAAATTGTGCTGACCGGAATCCATATTTCCTCCTATGGGCTTGACTTTGAAAAAGCAGAGTACAATCAGAGCGGGGGCGGCGATCAGCTAATCGCGCTGATTGAAACACTGGGCAGTATTCCCGGGCTTTTGCGCATCCGTCTGGGGTCGCTGGAGCCGCGTATCATTACGGAATCTTTTGTGCGCAGGCTTTGCAGGATACCGGCGGTATGCCCGCATTTTCATCTATCGCTTCAAAGCGGCTGTGATGCCACGCTTGCACGGATGAACCGAAAATATACGGCGGCACAGTACGCGCAGTGCTGTCAGCTTTTACGGATGTACTTTGACCATCCGGCCATCACAACCGATGTGATCGTAGGTTTTCCCGGGGAGACCGACGCTCAGTTTGAGGAGTGCGCTGCCTTTTTAGAGCAGATCGGCTTTGCGGAAATGCATGTGTTTAAGTATTCCAAAAGAGCAGGGACCCGTGCAGCGGCGATGAAGGACCAGGTGGACGAATCCGTAAAAAATGAGCGCAGCGCCCGTCTTCTGGCATTAAATAAGTCACTGAAAGCGGCTTTTATCCGTCAGTGGAGCGAAAAAAAGGTGGAGGTTCTTTTAGAGGAGCCGGTGATCATCCATGGACAGACGTATATGACCGGGCATACAAAAGAGTATATCCGCGTGGCCGTGCCTGGCAGCCATCTTGCGGGAAATATGGTGATTTCAGGGAAGCTTTCCTTAAATTTCAATGAAGATTGCGTAATTTGCGAAAGAATTGATTGAATTATTTAAAATTTTATATTAATATAATAGATAACCATATTTATCGTGCAGAGCAGGCAGCATTTGAAAGCCGAAGAATGCGGCGCATGAGCCTTAAAGGACGGCGGGTGCGGGAAACTATTGGTTTTCATCTGCGGCATAGCCGCGCATAACGCGGCATGTCAGTTTAGAAAGTAAGGTAGTGAGAGTATGCCAGATTTAAACAACACACAATATTTTAAGGTGAACAATGAGACCGAGATTGCCGTTAAGGACATTCTGGAAGCGGTTTACATTGCTCTGACAGAAAAAGGCTACAATCCGGTCAGCCAGATCGTTGGCTATATTTTATCCGGTGATCCCACCTATGTCACCAGCTATAAAAACGCCCGGTATTTGATCATGAAGGTGGAGCGCGATGAGCTTTTGGAAGAACTTCTGAAAAATTACATCGAAGTAAACCTGAAGTAGCTTATGGAAGGCAGAATCATTGGTTTGGATTATGGCTCCAGGACGGTCGGGGTCGCTATCAGCGACCCGCTTGGTATAACGGCGCAGGCAGTGGAGACCATTTGGCGCAGGGATGAGAACAAGCTAAGGCAGACGCTTGCACGGATCGAGGAAATTATAAAAAGCGAAGGTGTGTGCCGGATCGTTCTCGGGTATCCTAAAAATATGAATAATACTCTGGGAGAAAGAGCCCAAAAGACCGGTGCGTTTGCCGATGCGCTTAAGCGGCGGACCGGACTTGAGGTTGTACTCTGGGATGAGCGGATGAGTACCAGAGCGGCGTCACGGCCCTTGATGGAGGGCGGTGTGCGCCGTGAACACAGAAAATCCTATGTGGATCAGCTGGCAGCAGTGTATATACTGCAAGGCTATCTGGATTATTTAAAGATGCATCCGTGAGGATGCCGGAGGTTTTAAATATGTCAAATCAGGGAAAAGTGGAATTTACACTGACAGATACAGGAGAAAAGGAAAGCTTTTATATTATTGAGCAGACACGCATCAATAATATTAATTATATATTAGTGGCAGATTCCCAGGAGGATGAAGCCCAGGCTTTTATTTTAAAAGAAAGCTACGGGGATAAAGCGGATGCAGAGACGGTTTATTCCATCGTAGATGATGACGATGAGCTGGAAGCAATGTCAAAGGTTTTTGCCTCGATGGTCGATGATATGGATATTGAACTGCAATAATATGGATATTGAACTACAATAGCGCAGTAGATAAAAGACGGCAGGCGTGCTTTGTGGAGTGCGGCCTGCCGGATTAAAGTGGTTAAATTGATGTGATGAGTCACGATACTCGGACAATGAATGATGCCAGGGAAGAAGGGATGTTTATGGACACAGGTTTAGAGCGGTACAAGCAGTTGTTAAGGGAAAAAGGAATGAAAACAACGCCGCAGCGCCTGGCCATTTTTGAAGTCCTTGCAGACGAACCGGACCGGCATTTTACGGCAGAGGAAATTTATGATAAGGTGAAGCAGCGGTGGCCGGAGATCGGCCTTGCCACTGTGTATCGGAATATACAAAAACTGTCAGAGTTTGGCATAATCGACAAGCTGAATCTGGATGACGGATTTGTACGGTATGAGATCGGCGATCCAGACCGCGATAAAGCCAAACATCATCACCATCATCTCATTTGTCAGAAGTGCGGCGGTGTATTTACGTTTGAAGACGACCTGCTGGAACTGCTTGAGGACAGGATACGAGAGACGATGGGTTTTATTGTGAGCGACCATGAAGTTAAGTTTTATGGGTATTGCCGCGAGTGCGCCAGAGCACAGAAAAGGTAGTTGTCAAGGTATCGTTGTCGGCATCGCACAATAGTTATATTTTAGCGGAGGTGCGATTTTGAAAACGAATAATACGAAAACAAACAGCCCAAAAGTGCGGGCAAAGGCAGAAAACGCCGGGGAGCATACAAAGGTGGCACGAGTGCGTCAGGAGACGGCACGTCCGGAAAGAGGACGTATGATACGGCCGAGAGCCGGCCGCCCGAGAAAGAATGTGTCCGAAGGCGCAAAGGTGAAGATCATTCCATTAGGTGGTCTTGAACAGATCGGAATGAATATTACATGCATCGAATATGAGGATAACATCATTGTGATTGACTGCGGACTGGCCTTCCCTACGGACGATATGCTGGGAATTGATCTGGTGATCCCCGATGTCACTTATCTTAAGGAAAATATTTCAAAGGTCAAGGGCTTTGTGATCACACATGGTCATGAGGATCACATCGGCGCCCTGCCCTATGTGTTAAAAGATGTCAATGTGCCTGTTTATGCTACGAAGCTGACCATGGGGATCATTGAGCACAAATTAAAAGAGCATGGCATGATGAAGATGACAAAGCGCAAGGTCATCCGTCATGGCCAATCGATCAATCTGGGGTGCTTTAGGATCGAATTTATTAAGACAAACCACAGTATTGCCGATGCGACAGCGCTGGCAATCTATACACCGGCAGGAATTATCGTGCACACCGGCGACTTTAAGATCGATTATACGCCGGTCTTTGGTGACCGCATCGATCTGGGACGTTTTGCAGAGCTTGGAAAGAAGGGCGTCCTGGCACTGATGTGCGACAGTACCAACGCCGAGCGCCCCGGATTTACAAAATCGGAGCGTGTTGTAGGACTTCAGATGGATCATATTTTTAATGAGCATCAAAATTCCCGTCTGATCATTGCTACCTTTGCGTCCAATGTGGACCGTGTCCAGCAGATCATCAATACCGCTTATAAGTTTGGCCGCAAGGTGATCGTGGAAGGGCGCAGTATGGTCAATATTATTACGATCGCTCAGGAACTGGGCTATATCAATATTCCGGATAATACGCTCATTGAGCTGGATCAGATGAAAAATTACCCGCCGGAGCAGATTACACTGATCACCACAGGCAGCCAGGGCGAAACGATGGCCGCGCTGTCGCGGATGGCTGCGAGTATTCATCGCAAGGTGTCCATCGTTCCGGGAGATACGGTTGTGTTTAGCTCCAATCCGATCCCGGGCAATGAAAAGGCTGTATCGAATGTCATTAACGAACTCTATCACAAGGGCGCTGAGGTGATCTACCAGGATACACATGTTTCAGGTCATGCCTGTCAGGAGGATATTAAGCTGATTTATGCGCTGACCCACCCGAAGTATGCGATTCCGGTGCATGGAGAGTACCGTCACTTAAAGGCCCATGCGGGGCTGGCTCAGATGATGGGCGTGGACAAGGAAAATATTATCATTATGGAATCCGGAGATGTGCTGGAACTTGGCGAGGACAGCGCAAAAATCACCGGAAAGGTTCCGTGCGGCGATGTGATGGTGGATGGCCTCGGTGTCGGCGATGTGGGAAACATCGTGCTTCGTGACCGCCAGCTTCTGTCTCAGAACGGACTTTTGATCGTTGTGATCACCCTTGAGAAGTATACAAATCAGGTTTTGGCAGGGCCGGATATTGTTTCCAGAGGCTTTGTCTATGTGCGGGAATCCGAAACGCTGATGGAGGATGCCCGCCATGTGGTAAGCAATGCGCTGGAAAACTGCTTAAGCCACCGCTGCAGCGACTGGGGAAAAATTAAAAATATTGTCCGGGAAGCGCTTGGCGATTATGTGTGGAAACAGACAAAACGCAATCCGATGATCCTTCCGATCATTATGGAAGTGGAATAATAAGGAGCATAAGGAATGACGGGTGTCATAGAAAAGACTGATGAGTTAGTTGATGCAATACAACAAAGTATAGAGTACCTGTCCTATAATGAACTTAAACAATTCATTACCTGCGAATCCGGGATGAAGGACCGGGTGGACAGCTTTCAAAAAGAGCTGTTTACACTGCAAAACAGTGACGGGCCGGAACCGAAGGATTTTGAAAAGCTGCGGCAGGAATACCGTGATGTGCTTGAGGATTCCCGTGTTATGGAATACTTATCCGCGGAACAGGCATTACTTCAGATGATGCGCGATATATATGGCAGACTTGGAAACGCCGTAACTTTAGACCTGGGTTTTCTCGGAGAAGTGAAGGAGTGAAACAAAACATATGAAAAAAGTAGTTTTAGGATTTTTTGAGCTTTGTATTCATGTTATTATCTACGCCTTTGTCATTTTCCTTGTGTACCAGGCGGCTGTTTTTGCCTACGATTACTCCTACAATGTGTTCGGCGATCCTGTGGTCTCCAAATATGATACGCAGACAACGACCATTGTTGTTGAGGACGGTGATTCAGCGTCACAGGTCGCTCATAAGCTCAAGGAGGCGGGGCTTATTAAATACGAATCCGCCTTTGTAATCCGGGTGCGCCTGGAGGAGATGGGCGATAAGATCATGCCGGGAACGTTTGAGCTTAGTCCCAGCATGTCCACAGAAGATATTTTACAGATTCTTACCACTGAAGGTGAGATACGTCAGGATTCCAGCGGAGGTATGACACGATGAATGTGGATGAACGGATGCTCACTTATATCCGTTCTTTAGACCGAGGAGAGAATGAAATGCTGCAAAGCATTAAGCGGGAGGCCCTTTTGGATCATGTGCCGATCATACGAAATGAGACGGCTTCCCTGCTTAAGGTTCTGCTGCGCATGAAAAAGCCCCAGAAGCTTCTGGAAATCGGAGCAGCCGTGGGCTTTTCCTCTATTCTGATGAGCGAATATGCGGGAGAGCAGTGTCAGATCACAACGATTGAGAAATTTGAGCCGAGGATTGTCAAGGCCAGAGAAAATATTAAAAGGGCCGGAAAACAGCAGCAGATCACGCTGCTTGAGGGCGATGCCATGGAGCTTTTAAAGACGCTGAAGCCGTCGTTTGATTTTATTTTTGTCGATGCGGCGAAAGGACAATATATCCGTTTTTTCCCGGAAGTCATGCGGCTGCTTGAGATAAACGGCGTGCTCGTGTCCGACAACGTGCTCCAGGACGGCGATATTGTTCAGTCCCGTTATGCGGTGACCCGGCGCAACCGGACGATCCACAGCCGTATGCGGGAGTATTTGTGGACGCTGACACACGATGAACGGTTAGAAACCGTAGTGCTGCCGACAGGCGACGGCGTGACGGTAAGCACCCGGCTGAATTAAATTTGAAATGAGGAGAAATGAAGTGAAAAAACCAGAGCTTTTGGTCCCTGCCAGCTGTCTTGAGGTACTAAAGACCGCTGTTAATTTCGGCGCGGATGCCGTGTATATCGGCGGTGAGGTGTTTAGTCTCCGGGCAAAATCCAAAAATTTTTCCCTGCAGGATATGCGGGAAGGCATTGCTTATGCCCATGAACGCGGCGTGCGGGTATTTGTGACAGCAAATATTCTGGCGCACAACAGAGATTTGGATGATTTTAAAGCTTATCTGAAAGAATTAAAAGAGATCGGGCCGTATGCGCTGATCATTTCAGACCCGGGAATTTTTATGATGGCAAAAAATATCTGCCCGGACATTGAGATTCATATTAGCACTCAGGCGAACAATACAAATTACGAAACATTTAATTTCTGGCATTCTCTTTGAGCTAAACGGGTTGTGACAGCCAGAGAGCTGTCCCTTGAGGAAATCCGTGAGATACGCAGTCATATCCCGCAGTCTTTGGAAATTGAGACTTTCGTCCATGGAGCGATGTGTATTTCTTATTCCGGGCGGTGCCTGCTCTCAAGCTTTTTAGCCGGACGGGATGCCAACCAGGGCGCCTGCACCCACCCATGCCGCTGGCGTTATGCCCTTATGGAAGAAACCCGTCCGGGCGAATATTATCCGGTGATGGAAAATGAGCGGGGAACCTTTATTTTAAATTCAAAGGATTTATGTATGATCGAGCATATTCCGGACCTTGTTCAGGCTGGGATTGACAGCTTTAAGATTGAAGGGCGGATGAAAACGGCGCTTTATGTGGCGGATGTGACACGCACTTACCGTCAGGCGATCGATGATTATTTTGAAAGTCCGGCGCTTTATGAAAGCCGTCTTGATGACTACCGCCGGGAAATTTCCAAAGGGACCTATCGGGCCTATACAACCGGATTTTTCTACGGAAAACCCGATGAAAATGCTCAGATTTATGATCACAATACCTATATTAAGACGTACACTTATCTCGGGCTGATCGATGGGAAAAATGAACAGGGGCTTTATAGCTTTGAGCAGCGCAATAAATTTAGTGTTGGTGATGAAATCGAAGTGATGAAGCCGGACGGCCGCGATCTTAAGGTAACCGTGCGCGCCATGACCGATGCCGATGGAAATCCTGTGGAAAGCTGTCCTCATCCGAAGCAGCGGCTTTATGTCGATCTCGGAGCTAAGCTTGCGCCCGGAGACCTGCTGCGCCGGTGTGATGCGTAAATCTTGTTAATTTGTGCAGACAGACAAAGCCGCTGACTGCCCGGCACCGGACAATATGTGTGCACATAAGTGCCGCCTGCCGGACGTATCAAGAAAGAATCGTGCTGTGCAGGATTTTGTGCCTGCGGCAGGGTGCATAAACGGCATCTTCCATTTCGCCGCAGTATAATTCAAAGCGGAGCTTTTTTATTGCATAGGAACGCAGTTTCCTATGCAATAAAAAATGGCGATGCTTTCAGAGCATCGCCATGACATCGGTATGGGACCGCACCTCATCAAAGGTCAAAGGTGTTTTGGGAATGTCTGCATGGGGGAGGATGTTTTTTTCCATCCATACCATATTGTACCAGCGGCCAAATTTATAGGCACAGCGGTCAAATTCAGCGATCAGGTCATAGCCCATATGCTGATGGAACAGGATGCTGCGATCGGATACAAATTCATCCGGCCCCGGCGGGGCGGCAATGCAGGCATAGAGTGTGATGATATGCTGCTCCTTTAAAATGCGCTCCAGTGCCTCATAAAGGCGGCGTCCCAATCCAAGGCCGGTATAGCCCTGCCGTATATAAATCGATGTTTCCACAGCCCATTTATAGGCCTCTCTGGGGTGAAAGGGGCTGGCATAGACGTAGCCGAGTATTTCCCGGCTGCTTTTTTTTTCGGCGACAAGGTAGGGAAAACGTTTTAAAACATTTTGAATGCGCTGTGTAAATTCTGCCAGGGATGGAACGCTGTATTCAAAGCTGATCGCTGTATCGGCCACATAAGGGGCATAAATGTCAAGAAGCGAAGCGGCGTCTTCAGGCACAGCCGCGCGCAGCTGTATCGTATGTTCGTTATTCAAAATGTCATTCCTCCCTGTATGTCATTTTTTCCCGGATGATGTCCACCGGCATATCCATGCCCGTCCACAGGCGGAAGCTTTCCGCGCCCTGATAAAGAAGCATGTACAGGCCGTTAAAGGCTTCACAGCCCCGGCTTTTGGCAAGGCGCATAAGCTTCGTCTCCCGGGGGTTATAAATAATATCCGATACGACAAGCCCAGGCGGAAGCATTGTCTCATCGGCAATCGGGCAGCTGTCAATGTCCGGAGCCATGCCAATGTTTGTGGCATTGGTCAGGATGTCACTTGTCTGCAGGCTTTCACCAAGCGCATCCGTATCATTGAGGTCGTGAAGGGTTACGCGGCAGGAGGTTTTTGCGCACAGCTGTGCGGCGAGCGCCTCCGCCTTTTCATAGGTGGGGCTTTTTCTGTTAAATACACGGATTTCCTTCATACCGTCTAAGGCGCCCTGGACAAGGATGGCCGTAGCAGCGCCGCCGGCGCCAAGAAGCGTCATGACCTTTCCGGGAAGCGGATGCCCTGCCCGGGCTGCGGCCCTCATATAGCCGGTACCGTCGGTCGTATAGCCTTTTAACACGCCGTTATCATTGACAATGGTGTTGACAGCGCCGCAGAGCCGGGCTGCCGGGGAAAGCTCATCGGCAAGCTGCGCCATGGCGCTCTTTAAGGGCATTGTCAGATTAAAACCGCGTACGCCAAGCGCCTTTAAGCCCTCCAGGGCGGCAGCAAGCTGCGGCTTTTTAACATCAAAGGCAAGATAGACGAAGTCAAGGCCGAGCCGCCGGAAGGCTTCATTGTGCATCATTGGGGAAATGCTGTGTGCGACCGGGCTGCCCAAAAGCCCGGTCAGCTGTGTATGTCCGCTGATTTCGATCATAGATGGATGTTCCTTTCAATTACATGGATTGCTGCGGCCGGCGCAGCGCGTGCGCAAGGCGGATAAGACCCCTCGCGAAATATAACAACAGTATAGGAAATGCATAAAGAAAAGTCAATGAACATTGACGTAAATGCTGAAATTATCATATAATGAGGAGAGATATTGCGGCTGAGGAGGAAATAGAATATGAGGACATTAATAATACGTCAGATGGTGATTGGCAGCGGGCGGCCGAAAATATGCATTCCCGTTGTCGGCAGTGATGACGATGCGATACTGGCCCAGGCCGGGGAGGCGGCTGCCCTGGGCGCTGAGCTTATAGAGTGGCGTGCAGACCATTATGCCCGTATGGCTCAGCCAGAGTGCGTGCTTGCGGTTTTGGAGCGGCTGCGCAGCTGCATTGGAAATATCCCGCTGATTTTTACATGCCGCACCAGCGCTGAGGGCGGCGCGGCTGCGGTAACAATGGATGCATATATGCGCGTCAATATCCTTGCCGCCCAAAGCGGCATGGCTGATCTGGTGGACGTGGAGTTTCGGCGCGGCCCAAAGGTCACTGTGCCGCTGATAGAAACGATTCATCAAAATGGCGCTTATGTGATCGGTTCATACCATGACTTTGAAAAAACGCCTTCCTGCGAGACAATGACGGCACTGCTGCAGCAGATGAATGCTTCCGGCGCCGATATTGTAAAGCTTGCGGTCATGCCAAATGACCCGGGAGATGTGCTCGACCTTTTAAAAGCAACCTGGCTTTCAAAGGCCTTGGGCGCCGGAAAGCCCCAAATTACAATGTCGATGGGGGATATGGGAAGTATCAGCCGTGTGTGCGGCGAATATTTCGGAAGTGCGGTGACCTTCGGACAGGCGGGCTGCGGCAGCGCGCCGGGGCAGTTTGAGGCGCAAAAGCTTAGGAGTGTTCTTGAGCTTTTACATACAAAAGCCGCCCGCGGGACACAAAAGGATCAGGGAAAGCTTTTGTTCCTTGTAGGATTTATGGGAACCGGAAAGTCCCGCACGGCCGCCCGGCTCCATGAACTGACCGGAATGAAGGCGGTGGAGATGGACAGTGCCATTGAACAGCGGGAGGGCCGTCCGATTTCTCGTATTTTTGAGGAGGACGGGGAAGCGGGCTTTAGAGATATTGAAAGTGCACTTCTTCAGGAAATCACACAGATGAAGGATACCCCTGCGGTCATTTCCTGCGGCGGCGGAGTGACACTTCGCCCGGAAAATGTGGCGCGGATGCGTCAGTCCGGGCAGATCGTTCTTCTGACGGCCACAGCGCAGACTGTTTTTGACCGGGTCGGCCAGTCGCAGGAGCGGCCAAACCTTAAAAACCGGAAAACAGTGTCCGATATTCAGGCGCTTATGGATGAACGCAGGGAAAGCTATGAATCAGCCGCAGACGTGATCGTGTCCACAGACAAAAAGACGACGGAGCAGATCTGCCGTGAAATTCTGGAAATGTACAATGCGGCGCCGTAATCACTTTTTGTGGCACATGCTTGATGCGGCGCCGTAACCGCTTTTTGCGGCACATGTTTTATGCGGAGCCATAACCGCTTTTCGCGGTACATGTTTGATGTGGAGCCGTAACCGCTTTTTGCGGCATATGCTTATACTGTGCCTGGCGCTAAAACACTATGACAGGAGGAGTTATGTTTAAACGATTTTATCCGGATAAAGTACTGCCGTCCACCTATGACATTGATTTTGAAATGCTGTACCGGAAGGGCTACCGTGGGCTGATCTTTGATATTGACAATACTCTTGTGCCCCATGGGGCGCCGGCAGATGACCGGGCAAAGGCGCTGTTTACGCGGCTGAAGGCAATCGGTTTTTCCTGCTGCCTTTTGTCCAATAACGGCTCCCGGAGGGTGGATATGTTTAATAAAGATATTCAGGTCCATGCCATATGCAATGCCCATAAGCCGGCAACCGCCAATTATTTAAAGGCAATGAAGCTCATGGGTACGGACCTTAAGCATACGCTTTTTATTGGCGACCAGCTGTTTACTGATGTCTACGGGGCCAAGCGGGTTGGTATGGCAAATATATTAGTACGGCCGATCCATCCGAAGGAAGAAATACAGATCGTGCTCAAACGCCGGCTGGAAAAGATTGTCCTGCATTTTTATGAAAAAGACAGGCGTGAGGGCAAATAAAAGCGCTGTGTAAATTCATCTCAAGAGACTGGAGGTATGAGAAGATGAGACTGATCGATATGCACTGTGACACGCTCACATATTTAATGAACCATCCCGAATGCGGGGACCTGATGGATAATTCCCGGAGTGTGGATTTGCGGCGGCTCAAAGGCCACGGCCGCGGACTGGAATTTTTTGCCTGCTTTGTCTATATGGGGGCTTTTGAGCAGGTCGATGATGCCTATCAGTATGTCTGCCGTGCCCTTGATTTTTTTGATGAAAACAAAAAGCGCTATAAGGACGATTGTGTTGTTATAAAGACAGCGGATGATGTGCGCCGGTATTTTGGACAAAAGGAGGGCGCAGATCGTACAGATGCCGCCACAGAAGTGCCGGAGCGCGCTTTGGCGGGCGCACTGCTGACCGTGGAGGAGGGCGGTATTTTAAATGGCCGGATGGAACGCCTGGAAACACTTTATGAGCGGGGCGTGCGTCTGATAACGCTCACCTGGAATTTTGACAACTGCCTCGGGCATCCAAATTCTTCGGACCCGGAGAAAAACAGCCTCGGATTGACAGAATTTGGCTTTGAGGTGATCCGCCGCATGGAGGAAATGGGGATGCTGGTGGATGTCTCGCATTTATCCGACGGCGGCTTCTTTGATGTAGCCCGGACACTGAAAAAACCTTTTGTGGCATCCCACTCCAATGCCCGGGCAATCTGCCCCCATCCGAGAAATCTTACAGATGAGATGCTTAAAGTACTGGCAGAGCACGGCGGAGCGGCAGGG
>CASFBR010000029.1 GCA_949292795.1 uncultured Eubacteriales bacterium | reverse complement strand
GCCATATACCTGTATTGCAGGCATAGCCGTCACGGCTGCTTTCAAGCAGACATTCCATAACATCGCCGTCCGTAACGCCAAGCTGCCATACCGGAATGGCCACCTCCTTTGTGTCGTGGGGATGATTATTTAATACAACAGCGACCTGGTTATCCCGGTCAAACCGTCCATAAAAAATAACATTTTTTTCACCGCCCAAAAGCTTAAGTGAACCCAGCTTTAAGGCGCTGCACGTCTTATGTATGCGGATCATATCTTTGTGAAAGGCGATAAGCTGCTGGTCCTCATGGCCCCACGGATAAGTACGCCGGCTATCCGGGTCGGTCCATCCGCACACGCCGGCTTCATCTCCATAGTAGATTGTCGGTGCTCCCGGCCAGGTCATCTGGATGATGACGGCCAGGCGCATCAGCGCTTTGTCGATCCCCTCGGAGGCCATCGCGGCACCCGCTGTGGCAATCCGTCCGACCCGGTGGTTTGTGCGGGTAAGGAATCGGGAATGATCGTGGTTGGAAAGCTCATTCATGGACACCTGAAGGGATTCGTAATGGAAGCGCGACATGTGGTGTGTCATTGCCCCATAAAAGGAATCGTAGTTTCCAAGCAGATCGCCGCTGTACTCATCGCTGTGCTTTTCCACGCCGACAAGAAACCATGTAACCGGCTCCATAACAGCATCATAATTCATAACCGTATCCCATTGATCGCCGGCCAGCCATGCCGCCGGATCGCCGTAGTGCTCTGCCAGAATAATCGCTTCCGGGTTTGTTTCTTTGACCGCCTGACGGAACTTTTTCCAGAACTTATGATTGTACTCTGAAGAATGTCCCAGGTCGGCAGCTACGTCCAGACGCCACCCATCCACATTATAAGGCGGAGACACCCATTTTTTTGCAATGTTTAAAATATATTCCTCCAGCGACGGCGAATCCTCATAATTGAGCTTCGGCAGGGTGTCATGGCCCCACCATCCGTCATAATGTGTATTGTAAGGCCATGTGCTGCCTTCGTCGAATTTAAAAAATGTATGGTAGGGGCTTTGCTCCGAGACAAAGGCGCCCTTTTCATAGCCCTCCTGATGCTCATAGATACGCTCCCGGTCCATCCATTTATTAAAGGAACCACAATGGTTGAACACTCCATCCAAAATCACGCGCATTCCCCGTCGGTGGATTTCGCTCACAAGCTCTGCAAAAAAGGCGTTGCTTGCTTCAAGATTTTTCCTGTTAGCCACACGGCAGATATAGCGGCTGGCTCCGGTGTTTTCATTTTCCCAATCCTCCAGCACCCGTCCGGTGTCTTCCACGATTTTTCCAAAATGCGGGTCTATATAATCATAATCCTGAATATCATATTTATGATTGGATGGCGAGACAAAGACCGGATTCAGGTAGATCACATCGACGCCAAGCTCCTGAAGATAGTCCAGCTTATCCATAACCCCTTTAAGGTCACCGCCGTAAAATCGGGCCACATCCATCGGCTGCGGCAGACTGTTCCAGTCCTTCACCTGACAGACTCTCTGATGGATATACAGATATTCATTATCCAATACGTCATTGGTGGGATCGCCGTTGCAGAAGCGGTCCACAAAAATCTGGTAAAACACCGCGCCTTTTGCCCAGTCCGGCGTATGGAAATCCGGAACAAACCGGAAGCTGTAATACGACTGGACTTCGTCCATGGCCCCTCTTTTATTAAAATAAACGGTCATGCCGCCGGATGTCAGCTTAAAATAATATTCCTGGCCACCTCTGCCGCAGGGAATCTCGCACAGATAGTAATCAAACAGCCGGTCGCTGTATTCCTTTTTCATATCATAGCCGGTACCGTCCACGATCACCTGCACCTGCTCTACATTATTTTTTCCTGTACGGAAACGTAAAATCGCCCGGTAACTGTTTTCACCGTCTGTCTCATAGCTGCGGTAATACGGTGTCCCGTCGGCAAACAGTGCGTCTTTATTGATCAGCGGATGCATATGATTTGCATAAATCTGAAGCTGCTCAATATATGACATTTTTGAAAAATCTATATTCAAGCCCATTGGATCAATCTCCTTTTCTTTACAGCACGGAGCATTTTTAATTTTCCGGAAACGCTGCGCCCGGCCGCCGTCCGGGGCTTTCAAAGTAAATTAAAAATACCCCGCAGCAAGCTGCGGGGCCGGCACCCACAGAACACTGCTTATTCCTGCGCACCTTCAATGGCTGCCGTTGCATTGTCCTCAAACAACGCTTCAAACTCTTCTCTTGTAATTTTTTCTTTTTCCATCAGAAGGCTGGCACATTTATGCAGCACATCAATATTTTCATCAATGATGCGCCGTGCCTCCTTATGACATTCATCAACAATCCGCTTGATCTCATTGTCAATCGTTGTGGCTACATTCTCGCCATAGCCCCGTGTATGGGCCAGATCACGGCCGATAAAAACCTCATCCTCGTCGTTGCCGTAGCAGATCAGCCCGACAGCATCTGACATACCAAACTTTGTGACCATCGCCTTGGCTGTGGCTGTGGCCTGCTTAATATCCTGAGACGCACCGGTCGTAATATCGTCCAGAATAAGCTCCTCTGCCACACGGCCGCCCAGAGAAACAATGATATTTTGAAGCATCTGCCCTTTTGTATTGAACATTTCATCTTTTTCCGGCAGCGGCATCGTATAGCCGGCAGCACCCATACCGGTAGGAATGATCGATACACTGTATACAGGCCCCACATCCGGAAGCACATGGAATAAAATAGCATGGCCGGATTCATGGTAAGCTGTAATACGTTTTTCCTTCTCAGAGATGACACGGCTGTGCTTCTCTGTTCCAATACCGACCTTCACAAAAGACCTGCGAATATCTTCCTGTATAATATAGGCGCGTCCTTCCTTGGCAGCGGTAATAGCTGCTTCATTCATAAGATTTTCCAGGTCTGCACCGGTAAATCCGGCGGTTGTCTGTGCGATCTGATCCAAATCCACATCATCGCCAAGCGGCTTGCCCTTCGTATGGACATCAAGGATTTCCCGGCGGCCGCGAATATCCGGCCGGCCCACGGCTACCTTGCGGTCAAAACGTCCGGGGCGGAGGATCGCCGGGTCTAAAATATCGACACGGTTTGTCGCCGCCATCACAATAATGCCTTCGTTGACACCAAAACCATCCATCTCTACAAGAAGCTGATTTAACGTCTGCTCCCGCTCATCATGGCCGCCGCCCATACCGGTACCGCGCCGTCTCGCCACGGCATCGATCTCATCGATAAAGACAATGCATGGCGCATTCTTCTTGGCATCGGCAAACAAATCGCGCACACGGGAAGCGCCGACACCGACAAACATTTCCACAAAATCAGAGCCGGAAATACTAAAAAACGGGACGCCGGCCTCGCCGGCTACGGCTTTGGCCATGAGCGTTTTGCCGGTACCCGGAGGGCCTACAAGAATGACCCCTTTGGGAATACGGGCGCCCACCTGAGTATATTTCGTCGGATTTTTAAGGAAATCAACGATCTCCTCCAAATCCTCCTTTTCTTCCTCAAGCCCTGCCACATTTTTAAAGGTAATGTGGTTTACGCCTTCCCGGGTCATCTTTGCACGGCTGCGCCCAAAATTCATCATCTTGCTGTTGGAATTTCCTGCGCCCTGCTGGCTTGTAAGGAATGTAAAGAAGATCACCAGCGCCACAACGCCAAAAACGATCAGAACAATATTTTCCTCAAACCATGTTGGACGATCCACGTCCCTTAGAGCGTAGGATGAAAATCCGGCCTCATCCATAAGCCCTTTGACTTCATTAACATCAGATACATAAAATACCCAGTTTCCGCCGTCTGTCATCCGCACATATACCGTTCCCGTAGGAACCTCCATGTTCTGCTCGATGATGACCTGGCTGATCTTACCGCCCTCTGCCAGATCGGACTCAAACTGCGCGTAAGTATAATTGCCCACATTGTCTGAACTCATCTCTGACCAGAGCACATAGGCCACCAGTAAAATGACAATGACAAATGGCCACATACTTAATCTTTTTCTGTTATTCACACTCTGTCCTCCTTAAAGCTCTACAACTCCAATATACGGAAGATTTCTATATTTCTGAGCATAATCCAGACCATAGCCCACAACAAATTCATCGGGAATCTCAAAGCCCACATAATCCACATGCACATCGGCTGTCCGGCGCTCCGGCTTATCAAGCAGTGTACATATCTTAATGCTGGCCGGATTTCTCTTATAAAGAATCTCCACAAGATAGTGCAGCGTATTTCCGGAGTCGATAATATCCTCCACGATCAGTACATTTTTCCCTTCAAGCGGTTCATCCAGATCTTTAACGATGCGCACCGCACCGGAGCTTGAAGTACCGTTGCCATAGCTGGATACGGACATAAAGTCCATGGATACCGGAACGCTGATGCGTTTTGCCAGCTCACACATAAAAAATACGCCGCCCTTGAGCACACATACAAGATGTACGGTCTGTCCCGCATAATCCTCTGAAATTTTCTTTCCAAGAGCTCTGATCTTTGCATCAACCTCTTCCTCGGTTAAAAGAACTCTGATCTTATCTTCCATTGTATTCTTCTCCTTTGATCTTTATCTCTAAAATTTTTTTTGTCTGCTCTGTAATTTTGTAAGCCTCGCTCATACGGCCGCCAAGAATCCATAAAATATGGCTGCCGTCCGCGATCACCCAGAGTGCGTCCCGGGCTTCCTTTGGTATTTTTTCATCGATGAACAGCCGCCGCAGAAGCTTTCTGCTGCCCTGGCTGTCAACGACAAGATAATCGCCGCTTCTTCGATGACGCAATTTGAGACTATCTTTTATTTTATCATAATCAAACCATTTCGTACACTGGTTTTGTTGAAAACTTTGAAAATCTTGCATTTTCTCCGGACGGTCCTGAATGTCCCATTGGATGATCTGATGGGTTCCGGGGACTATTTTATACATCGGCGTCCCGCAGGCTCCGTCCAGCGCCAGCGTTTGCTCCGATTCTGCCAGAGGTTCCAGCGGTTCTTTTAAGGACGATTCGGACGTGCCCAGAAAGTAAAGCGCATCGTAGCCTTTGCGCACCGTCAGACCATATGGCAGATGGACCTCCTTTCCCACAGGCTTGTCTATGAGCGCCGCCGCCTGCTCAATATGTTTTCGGGAAATATCCTTTAGCCGCCCTGCTTTTTGTCCGATCATCATTCGGATGACCGCTCTTGCTATGACCGGTTCCAAAGCGGAAAGCTGAGCTGTGTCAAGGCTGCCGTCCGCCCGTTTTAATGTCTTAAGAGCAGCTTCTGCCGAGAGCCTTATCCGATCGGAAAAAGCCCGGGCATCGCAGGCCAGCTCATACATATGCTCCACAGCCTGCGGATTAATATGCGCTGTAACATAGGGAATCAGCTCATTTCTCAGCCGGTTGCGCATATAACCGGTGTCAAAATTTGTTTTGTCTACACAAAACCGAATGTTTTCCGATGCCAGCAGTGTCTCGATCTCCTGTCGTGTCAAAATCAGCAGCGGGCGGATGATCCTTCCTCTTACCGGCGGTATCGCCCCGAGCCCGTCCATGCCGCTGCCTCTGAAAATGTTCATCAGCAATGTTTCCGCTACATCATTTTTATTGTGGGCCACCGCAATTTTGCCGTCTGTCCAGCCAAGCTCATCAAGCGCCTTTGCAAAACAGTCATAGCGGTATATACGCCCGGCTTCCTCTTCTGTGAGCTTCTGCGCTCTGGCCATCGCCGGAACATCCCCCCGGTATGTTTTACACATGATCCGGTTCTGCCGGCAAAAAGCTTTTACAAAATCCGCATCCTTATCCGCATCGGCTCCCCGGATGCCATGGTGTACATGAACCGCGCACAGTGAAAGCTTCAGTTTTTCTTTCAGAGACATAAGCACAAAAAGAAGGCACATGGAATCTGCGCCTCCGGAAATCCCGGCAACAACATGCGTGCCTTCCGGCAGCATATGATTGTCCGATATATATTGCTCTGTTTTTTCTAAGATTTTATACATTTCTGCCACACTCCCCGCGCATGGTCCGCAGCCAATGCAGCGCGGCCATCTGGCCGCACTGTCCGCCGTTACTGTAATTTTAACACAAAGCCCGGGAGTGTGGCAAGCCCGGGAATGTAATAAGGCTGTTCTACGGCTGCCGTTTTAACGCAGGCGGGACTAGGACTTATAGACGCCGCAGGTCAGCACCGTCATATCGTCATTGAGCACATATTTGCTTCCCGCCATGGCGTATTTTAGTATTGCGTTTGCCGTTTCCTGAGGACTGACCATATCCAGCTGGCTGATATATTCGCCCAATATCTCCTCCTTATCATCACCTTCCATCTGGTTTAAAATCCCGTCTGTCAGCATAATGATCATGTCCCCGTCCTCCATCGTCCTCGACGCCCCTTCATAGTCCACCTGAGTAAACGCTCCCACCGGGAGCGTTTCTGACCGTATGGCTTCGACCCCCGACCGATGTTTTATATATGTTGTGGAGGCGCCTATTTTTATAAATTCACAGACGCCTGAGTATAAATCCAGGATGCTCATATCAATCGTTGAAAATGCCTTCTGATCCGACCGCAAAAACATCATGGAATTGATCAGGCGCACAGCGGACTGCTTTCCAAATCCTGTATCCAACAGCTGCTCCAGCAGTTCAATAATGTATTCGCTGTCTTTACTTGCCAGCTGTCCTGAGCCCATGCCGTCAGACAGGGACATGATCATCTGTCCTCCGGACAGCGGAAGGAAGGTATAGCTGTCCCCGGATACATCTTCCTGACTTTTGACAGCCTGTGCCACACCCTGCACCGTCTTTAAATGAATATCCTCGACAAATTCATAGGTATTAAAATCTCTTGAAATCACCATACGACACCCCTTTGCCAGCATAAATGGCCTGCCAAAAACCTCCCTGATGACATCGCATATTTCCCGTGCCGTCATGCACCGGCCCCGGCGCATTTTTGCTACCATATAAATGCTGCGCCTGCCATTAGGCTTTTTGGCAACCGTCAGACGTTTCACACATACTTTGCTCATGGAAAGCCGCTGGCGCAGCGTTGCAGTCTCCGGACGGTCCACAGCTTTATCCGCGCCAAGCTCAGCGGAAAAATCATCAATAATTTCTGCGACCTCGCCAAGCTGCCCCGCAATGGCCAGACGGCTTTCCATCATACGATTGCGCCAGTTCAGATTGAGTTTTGCGACTTCCATTACTCTGGAAGTCTCGTTTAAAAAACGGTCAATATTGATACAATGCTTTTTAAAGGACAATGGCACCTCGCTTCGGGCCATATCCCCGTTTTGGGCAACATAGTCTAATATATTTGAAGCGGCATGATATGTCTGTTCATATTCTTTTTCCCAGCAATAATCGCATCGGCTGCACGAAGCGCACACATTTCTTGTCAGCTCGTCAAATGCCTCGTCAACCTCCTCAGGGGATAACAGACTTCTGGGGGCAACGCCCGCGTTAAACGTGCCCGCCAGTTTGCGGAATGAATCAGAAAAAGCTTTAAGGCGGTTTCTTGTGACGGTTTCAATGGAGGCGCGCTCTTCCTGGTCTTTATTTTGTACAGACGGTTTCCGCCCTGCGATTAGCCCCTCCGGCAAAAGCACAAACACAAGTACCGCAGCAGCCATCCCTTGCAGGCTTGCTATATCTAACAGCCACGGGACGCCCAAATATCCTGTGAGTATTACACCGGCCATATATGCGAGCCCGCTGGCCAGCCTTCCCTTTTCCCTGAAAGCTCCCGCCAGGATTCCCAGCATGGCCATAAATCCCGGCAGACTCACATCGCTTTGCTGGTATGCCATGACGCTACCAATACATGCCCCGGCAATCGTACCACCTCCGGCACCATAGCAGTAACCAATATACAGGATCACAAACAATATGAGCGTTTCGAGTACAGAATGTGTATGCATAAGAAAGCCGCGGAATGCAAACACACACAGCGCCAAAGTAATTCCCAGACTGATCTGCTCTTCATTGGAAAGCGTATTTTCACTTTTGTGGTATAAAAAAATCCGTACAGCATAGTTAAACACAAAGACCATGGCAAAGGCGGCCACACCTTCTAGTGAAGAAATCAATGCTGTCTGCCAAAGGTTGATACATTCAATACCATTAAGTCCGGCGGAATAGGCAAATCCGGCGAGACTGATAAGGATGCCGCAGATCAATGCCATTTTTAAAGGTGTGACTGTTTTTTTCCGCAGCTCCACAAGCTTTGTTAAGAGCATGATCCCAAGAAGCACACCAATATATTTAAGCAATATTCCCGGCGGCATTGCCGTCGCCATTCCGGCTGCCGATGCAGCCGCCAACGCCAGTCTCCCCGGCTTGTACATATATGCACTGGCAAAATATGCGATGCCGAAAGGATTCATCATCAGTAAGACAGATCGATTCATTACAGCTCCCACAATAGCGGTAACAACATTTCTAAAATCCATCTTTCTCATTTACGAGCCTCCTGACTTTCCCTGTTGGTGACACCCATTATAGCCGCGTCACGTCCATTTGTCTGTCATATCCTGGAAGATTTCAGTAAAAACCTTTCGGCATATTGTCTTATAGAAAGGGATTTTATAGAAATTCGAGGAGCCTAAACGATTTTAACCCAACACTTTGACTATCTGTCAAGCACTTTAACGGCGGCAGCTTAAGATGTATGGCCAAAAGGCATTCTCCGGCTATACGGTAAACAGGGGGGATCGGCTTCGTAAAGCCTGTTTTCAGATTTCACTTAAATGTATTTCAGAAATGATTTTCCCGGCACTTTTCATTGTGGTTTTTCTCAGATTATAGTATACTATAAGTGCCCGGACACTAAAATTCCAGGGTAAATCTTGCGGAAAGGAGGACGCCATATGGATACGGATAACACAGCTTTATTAAACCAGATTTTGCATGTACTTCTTGATTTCAAGTCCAGCATGGAGCAGCGGATGAGCAGACTTGAAGAGCGTGTTGCAAGACTTGAAGAACGGATGGATGCTCTTGAAGCGCGCGTCGCAAGGCTTGAAGAACGGATGGATGCTCTTGAAGCACGCGTCGCAAAACTTGAAGAACGGATGGATGCTCTTGAAGCGCGCATCGACCACGTTGAAGCTTCGCTCGGTGAACGCATCAATCAGGTTGAAGCTTCGCTGAACGATCGCATCGACCACGTTGAAGCTTCACTGAGTGAACGCATCAATCAGGTTGAAGTCTCACTGAATGAACGTATCGACCACGTTGAAGCTTCGCTGGAGAATCAGCAGAATGCTATTGTATGCATTAAAGAAATTCTTGAACTGGATATTCGTTCTAATGTTTCTATTGTTGCGGAGAATCACGATTTTCTCAACCGGAAACTAAATCAGATCATGGTTCAGCTTGAGAGCAATGAAGCAGTATCACTTCGGGTAAACTATCTGGATATGGAAGTGCGAAAGATTAAAACACATCTGAAGCTGGCATAAATCCCATCCCGGACATCCGTAGCTTCGGCTCAAATGAAATGATTACAAAAGATAAATTTATACCAAAAAAGCTCTGTCATCTATACAATGACAGAGCTTTTTTATAGTAGCGGAAATTGGATTTGAACCAACGACACCACGGGTATGAACCGTGTGCTCTAGCCAACTGAGCTATTCCGCCACACCAACGAAGCCTATTATACCTGATGTTTTTTTAAATGTCAACCAATAATTTAAATTTTTTCCAGGTTCCACACTTTATTCATCCTGCTGCCGGCTTTCATCCTGTTTTTTAAAAACAATCTCATTATCGTGGACAAGCCCAAGCTTGTCCCGGGCGATTTCTTCAACGTAATCATCGGATTTAATATAATCGCTTTCTTTTTCAAGATCAGACTTAATCTGCTCCTGCTCATCGACCTGATTCTGAAGCTCCTCGATCTGCGCATCTTTTTCGCGCAGAGATGCTTTCATGCCGATACTATTGTAAGTTAAAACAAAACACAAAACAAGGACAACCGCTGTGATCATAAATACACCGCTTCGCGCGCTCTGCCTTTTGGCTTTCTTTTTCTTTCCTTTATCTATACTGCCTTTGTTAATATTTTTAGCCATTCTATCCACCTTGCTTTCAAACTGCAAACATCCCTTTTTCGGTCTGCACATTTTATGCGCAGACCGGACGGACCTGTAACCATTCACTTTTGCTTGTCCTGAACTATTCCCATTTTACCTTTTTTAGATGTTTTTTTCAACAGCTTTAAACACAAGTTCACACACTTTTTTAAATTACGGGATTTTTTTACAGCAATCCTCCACATATTTCCAAATACCCAGCGAAAAGGCGTCAGCAATATTTTCACTATGGAAAATATAAATCCCAGAATTTTTTTCAGCCAATTAATAACTGCTCCAAGGAAGCATGCGGCCGCTTTGGATAGCCACCGGCCAAAAATCCATAAATAAAGGGCCATACCCGAAAGCATACCAAACATTGTATAACTTCGTATGGCCCCGTTGTCATATTGGAACATCAGACGGTAGATCATCAGTGCTTCCACGATCCAGAACAGAAAATCTTCTGCGAAGTAAAGCCAACGCGGCAAAGGCATAAGCTGCCGCGATACTCTCAGACCGTCATACGCCAGCGCTATGGCAGCGCCCCACACCATTGCCATCAAAAATAACATAAGCTGTGTATGTACGGACCCGCTGATATAAGAATCACCTAAGAACATTTATTTAAAAAGTCTCCCCAGAATTTTTCCGGCCTGCTTTGACATTTTGTGGGACTCTGAATACGTCAGGCTATCCATCATGCCGTCCACATGGACTTCACCGGCGTCGATCGCCAAATGACTCATATGGAGATCACTGCCTTTAATCATCAACATTCCTTCCGTTGTTTCCAAAACAATTTCCGCACTGTCAAATGAAAGTACATCGACAACCCCGGTCAGCTGAAGTGAATGTCTGTGATTTAACACAAGCACATGATTTTTATTTTGATCGGCCTGGCGTTCCTGCATATTCCAATTCCTTCCGTCACTGTGGACACCGACTTTACTTTTAATATATTCAGAAGAAATCTAAAAAATTACAGATAGCGGAACAATTCTTTTGCTTCTTCCTTCCTGCTTGTCTCGGCAATGGAAAGCACCTCCACTTTAACACTGCGCGTTCCAAAGCCAATCTCGATTATATCGCCCGGCTTCACGCCGACCGATGCCTTGGCAACCTTGCCATTGACCGTCACACGGCCTGCATCACAGGCTTCATTGGCAACCGTGCGCCGTTTAATCAGGCGGGAAACCTTTAAAAATTTGTCCAGTCTCATAAAATGAGCCCCCTTTTAACAGATTTATCTTTTATTTCCAGGCATCAAATTCCCGGAAATGAATAACGGGTGCCGGCTTTTTGCCGCACCCGCTGTTTTTATCTGAATCAGGCGTTGATAATATCCTTTAATGCCTTACCTGCTTTAAACTTCGGAGCCTTGGAAGCTTTAATTTCCATCGTCTCACCGGTCTGAGGATTTCTTCCTTCTCTCGCAGGTCTTTCGGAAACCTCGAATGTGCCGAAACCAACTAACTGGATCTTCTCGCCTTTCACTAATTCTTCTGTAACAACATCAACAAAAGCCTTTAATGCTTTTTCGGAATCTTTTTTGGATAACTCGGCCTTCTCAGCCATAGCTGCGATTAATTCTGCTTTGTTCATAGTATAAATCCTCCTAAACTTATTCGTATCCGCATCCAGTGCGCGATCTTTACTTATTGCAGGTCCCACAGAGCTCCAAACAGCTCAGGGGGAAGTTCGGAAATGCCCGAATCGTCAGTATTTACACGGTTTTCAACACTTCCAAGTCTATTTATAAACTTTTCTATAACATTTGTCAAGCTATTTTCCGCATTTACCCCCAAAAAACGCGATAAATTCATCAGGTCAAACAGGAGCACTCCAAGCCGCTGCTCTGTCTGCTGCACATCCCCAAAATCTGCTGCTTTCTTAAGGCTTTCAAAGTCATTTTCAACCCTTTTTTCAAGCCCGGAGACATCCAACGGAGCAAAGCCCGCAGCCGCTGCCTTCTTTAAAATTTTCTGTGCGCGCATATTGGCAGGCAGTGCTTTTGGAACGCGGCAAATCCCTTCGTAAACGGATGTTTCATGCTTTTCCTGCTTTTTAATATCTTCCCACCGGGCAGGAACCGCCCCGGCCTCCACAGCTTTAGGACTGCCGAAAATATGAGGGTGCCGGCGGATCATTTTTTTCGCCACATCGTCGATAATATCAGACATATCAAAGCGCCCCTCTTCACTGGCAATCTGAGCATGCATCACCACCTGAAGCATCACGTCGCCAAGCTCTTCCTTAAGATTCTCATCATCCTTCTCATTGATCGCGTCGACAGCCTCATAAGCTTCTTCAAGCATACATGTTCTCAGGCTTTCATGCGTCTGCTGCCGGTCCCAGGGGCAGCCGTCCTTTCCCCGGAGTCTGGCAATGATCTCAAGAAAATCTTCATAGGTATAATGTTCTTTTTCTTTAAAAATGTTCTGTACTTTCGGATTTTTCTCATCCATTCCATTCACAGCCTTTCCTCTTTTGTATGTTATACTCTACTGCTCCAGCTGCCGTCCGAGAAAGCCTGCGGCCGCAGCTGCCAGCTTTTGCTCGACCTCACCCATCTGAGCATTTTCGTTTTTACTCGTAATGATCACAGCTCCGACCGCATCGCCCTCTGTAATGATCGGACAAATGACCTGAGCGGTAAAGTGCTCATTTTCCTGTGTGCTGATTGGGATAAACGCCTTATCCTTTAACGTGCAGCAGCGCGTCTCTCTCTGATCCATCAGTTGTTCTAACGCCGGGCTAAGTGGCTGCTCCATCAGCTCCCTGCGGCTTGCTCCGGATACGGCGATATGGTGATCTCTGTCCGTAATGCTGACGATATGGCCGCAGCTTTGAGCCAGTGCATCCGCATACTGCCGTGCAAAAGCGCTAAGCTCCCCGATCGGCGAATATTTTTTTAAAATGATCTCACCCTCGCGGTCGGTAAAAATTTCCAGCGGGTCGCCACTACTGATAATATTGACAGTAAAGAGTCGTTCCGGCTGATTGCGCGTCTTCAACCGAACTTTTGTAGTGGTTGAATGGGGTGTATTCATCGTATATAATGATGAAATTCTTCCATTCGAGTTTAATATAACTTTACTGCCTTCATTAAAATTTACTGTTGTCTCTTTTTCGTTCGCTTTTTCGTTCGCTTTTTCTGCATGAAGAATTGCATCAACATCGGCTTTTAGCTTTACATCTATATGATCTTCATACACAATAATCTGATCGATAATGAGCTGAAGATCTGTGCGGTCTAATTTAGGCTTGTCTATAATATCATTAAACACGTCAATTACTGTCCTGGCAAGCCGATTTATCCTTACGATGTCATTTCGCTTGCCGACTGTCAAATTGATCTGGGTTTGCAAACCACAAATACGCAGCATTGTCTCATCTTCAAGCTCTGAATAGGTTTCTTCAATAACCCCTATTTGTTCCTGTACCTCCGGATTATTATCCACCTTTGCCTCAAGCTTTGCAATTTCCACAATTTTACGTTTTTTAATTGCCTTTAGTTCCTCTTTGGCATCCCGCAGATTTTTTTCCAAAATCGAGATCGTTGTTTTATTTTCCTGCATCTCTGCAGGCTCATTTTTAATAGACAACTCCAATTCTT
>CASFBR010000028.1 GCA_949292795.1 uncultured Eubacteriales bacterium | reverse complement strand
AAATGTAAGGTAAATGTAAGGCAGACAGAAGGCTGGCGTAAGGCAGCGCTTTTATACTAAGATCAGTAAAAGGAAATCCCCAAAGGGGGATACCATTATGCCGTGAAAAACACGGCAATATCAAGGAAATCCCCGAAGGGGATACCATTATGCCGTGGAAAGCACGGCAATAATAAGGAAATCCCAAAGGGATACCATTATGCCGTGGAAGGCACGGCAATAATAAGGAAAGGAGTTTGTTTAAATATGAATATGATCGAAACGAAAGATCTGACAAAGACCTACGGAAATTTTACGGCAGTTTCTCATCTGAATCTTCATATCCGTAAAGGAAGGGTGTACGGATTCCTTGGCCCAAACGGTGCGGGAAAGTCTACCACAATGAAAATGTTTCTTGGTCTTACAAAGCCTACGGACGGCAGCTTTTATATTGACGGAAAAACCTATCCTAAAGACCGTATTGCTATTTTAAAGGAGATCGGATCGTTTATTGAAGCGCCTGCCTTTTACGGAAATCTGACCGGTGAAGAAAATCTTGACCTCATACGAAAAATACTGGGATTGCCAAAGCAATGTGTGGGTGATGCTCTGGAGCTTGTCGGCTTAAGCAGCTTCAGGAAAAGGCCGGCAAAAAAATATTCCCTCGGCATGAAGCAGCGCCTGGGGCTGGCGGGCGCATTGATCGGGAGACCTCCGGTTTTAATCCTGGACGAGCCGACCAACGGTCTGGACCCGGTCGGCATCCACGAGATACGCACGCTCATCCGTTCGCTTCCGCAACGGTATAACTGTACGGTTTTAGTGTCCTCGCATCTGCTTGCGGAAGTGGAGCTGATGGCGGATGATATTGGTATTTTAAATCACGGCCGCCTTTTATTTGAGGGGACGATGGATGAGCTTAAGCAAAGTGCCCGTGCGGCGTCCTTTCCGACAGACAATCTGGAAGAGATGTTTCTCGCCATTATTGACGAGGATAACCGCAGGAGGGGAGATCGCGTATGAGCCTTGGGATCGAATTAAAAAAGCTAAAGCGCACCGGTTATTTTCCGGCGTTTTTGGCCGGCGGCCTTGTTGCAGCGGCATTTCCGGCAATTTACATGGGCGTAAAGGCAGAGACGCTGGCGCCGTTTTCCGGGAATCCGGTGCAGCTATTGATGACAGCTACATGGCAGATGAGCGCGATGTTAAATATGCTCATTTCCATTTGCGGCGCCTGTATGATGTACCATACGGAATATGCCAATAACGGGATGCAGAAAATGCTTGCGCTCCCGGTGCGGCAAAACGCGGTGTTTTTCGGGAAATTTGTAATCGCCGCGGCTGCTTTGGCCTTGATGACCATCATGGAAATAGCGGCTCTGGCCGGCTGCGCGCAATACTGGTTTACAAAAAATGCGCTGGATGTGCCGGAGCTTTTAAAAACTGCGGGCTTTCAGATCATTGCCGCTTTGCCAACGGTCATGCTGATGCTGATCATTGCGTCCGCCTGCAAAAATATGTGGGTATCTCTTGGCATCGGTGTGATTCTTGTATTTACTTTTTCAATTTTTCCGCAGGACAATGCACTGCTCAGTCTGTTTCCTTTTTCTTCACCGTATCAGATATTTTATGATGCGGCAGAAAAAGAGATCGTTTTCCGGCATTTATCTGTCTGTATCGTGCAAACCGCTGTGCTTGCCATGGCAGAGGTACTTTATCTGAAAATGAGGAGGTGCTTTGAATGAGTTTTTTAGCCCTGGTGAGGGTGGAGCAAAAAAAGCTCCGCCGTTCAAAAATTTTTCTGATTCTGCTGATACCTGTGATCATGATGTGGATTCCGGGAATTATTAATGCCGGTATGAGCTTCGATTTAAGAGAGATTCCCATTACGCCCGAAAAAAATTTTTTCATTCAGGGCTTTATGGGTATGGTTTGGTTTATGATCCCGGCATCGCTGGTCATTTGCACGGTACTGCAAAATCAGACGGAGCGTTCCAATAAAGGGCTCATAAAAATGCTGTCCCTGCCGGTTGGCACAGGGCGGTTATGTCTTGCGAAGTTTATCGTTCTGCTGATGCTGACAGCCTTTCAGATGGTTATGTCCATCGGAGCCTATTATGTCTGTGCGGCGATCGCGACCGCTGTACAGGATTATAATTTTATTCTTGAACCGTTATATGTCTGTAAAATCGTATGCAGCATATATGCCGCCGCCATTCCAATGGCTGCGGTGTACCTTGCAATTTCTGTTTTAATTTCATCACCGGTTTTTTCAGTCGGTACCGGCCTGGCTTCGATTGTCCCTTCGGTGTTTTTGATCAACACAAAGCTCTGGTTTATTTATCCCATGAGTTATCCGTTTTATGTGCTGATGACAGCGTATGGGAAAGCGGCAAAAGGCGTTTATGAAACGGAGATTGCCTGGCTGCCGTGGCTGCCCGCCGCGGCTGTGATCACGATTCTGGCACTGGCCATATCCTGTGCCCGCTATGGAGCATCGGAAGCCCGCTAAAGGGTACTATATACCATTATGCCGTGAAAGGCACGGCAAGAAAGGGGGTGATGAGATGAGAAATAAGGTGTTAACGGCTATTTCTGTTATGATGCTGTTTGTTCCGTGGACGATCCTGCCTTTGCGCAGCTTTGACTGGGCATTGAAGTCTCCGGCTGCGGAGATTATGATTTACAGCTACGCTGCCTTTATGATTTTCTCGGGGATTTTTTCGATTCTTAGCTTTACCAAAGGCAGGGTAAAATCAAAACTCATGCAGGTCTGTGTGGTTATTAACAGTATTTATGCGGTTGGCGCGATTGGGCTTATCGCCATGAGCTTTACAACATTAATGAGCAGGTGATTCTATGAAAAAGATAAAAGTTATGGCAGCAGCGATGCTATCCTTATGTTTGGCTTTGGGGGCCGCGGGATGCGGCGGCGTCCAGTTAAAGGATAATATTATAAATGGCTTTAATGACATGCTTCAGTATTTCAGCAGACATGCCCTTACAGACGAAAAAGATGTGCAGGGCGATAAAACAAAAGGTGCAGATGCTTACACCGGCACTTATTCTGCCGAATATGAAGATTTTAACGGCACCGAGTATGTGTTTGGCGGAACGGGACTGGAACGTGGCAGCGGAAATACGCTTGATGTTACATATGAGCTGACTGTAGATTCAGGAAGCGCCCGGCTTTACTGGAAAAATAAAGACGGGGAAAAAGTGATTGCCGATGCGGATGAGCGGGATGACTGTGTGATTTCTCTTACGGCAGGCGATAACTATATTGCCATAGAAGGAGATCATTTTTGCGGTTCCCTGAAGCTGACCGTCGATTAAGGAGGGGCGCTAACCCTATGAGATCCGCCGGCGATCACAAACTTCAGAAAAAAGGTGTGATAGATGAAAATGTGTATCGTGTGATAAGTGTATCGTGCTATAATGGAGAAAAGTTATAGTATAGGAGGGTTCTATGAAAACAATACGATTATTATATCCTGATTATGTAAGCGGCGGTTTAGAACAATATTTTTTGGGGGCAAATTTAATGTCCTGTATTTTGCCGGAAAATGAAAATCAACCCATTATTAAAGTGGAAATCAAGCCGCCAGAAGGAAAAGAAAAATTAGTGATAGACGGAATTTATGGAAAAGACGAAGTGATAGCAGGAATAAATAATGCCATGGAAAAGATTGAAAAAGAAAATCCAGATAAAATAATCACTATTGGCGGAAATTGTTTGGTTTCACAAGCGCCATTTGATTATTTGCATGGAAAATATAATGATTTAGGTATTATCTGGATCGATGCACACCCGGATGTTTCAACCATTAATGACGGCTATCCAAATGCACATGCGATGGTACTTGGTTCTTTGATGGGTCATGGGGACAATGCGTTGTCAGGCCTTATGAAAAATGAAAAATTTAAGGCAGATGAAATATTATACATCGGACTTCAGGAAATTCATGATTACCAAAAGAATTTTTTAGAAAAAACAGGCATTGATTATAAGATACAAACAGAAGCGTTTTTATCGGATAGAGAAATTTTGGCATTTATGGGAAGATTTGAAAATATAGCTGTTCATTTTGATATTGATGTACTTGATGCAAAATTTTTCCATTCAACCTATTTTGCAAATCCTGATTTGATTGGTGATGGTTCAGGCGGAGGAAAGATGACATTGGATAAACTGGAAGATATTCTTCACTGCATTACAGAAAATTCAAATGTTGTCGGCTTTACAATAGCAGAATATCTGCCTTTTGATGAATATAAATTGCATAAGATATTTTCTGAAATTCCTATATTTACCGAATGATAAGTTCATTAAAGAAAAGTTTTTCAAACCTTCAGCGTGCCGTAAAGCATAAAAATGGCATAGTAAATGATGTAGTGAAATCGGGAAGAATTGTTAAATTTAGTTTTGGAAAATAGTTGATTTTAAGGCAGAGAGCATATCATTAGTTCTTTGCCTTTTGTATTTCTAAACTGCCGCTGATTTTCTTATTAAATGCTTTAACAGTTTCCGATGACGTTTTGTACCGATCATCCTGTAAGTCGTTTGGCAATCTCATATCATAGAAATTGTTACAATAGAACAATGTAGTTTTTGACATGCATTTCTATATTGATTGGCATGTTTTTTTGTTCTATATGAAATTTGCGATAAACACTATATAACACTTGACAACAGTTTTGGACTGTTATATACTGTTATAAAAAGGAGGAAGGATATAAAAAATGAAAATTATAATCAATACTTCCTTAATGGTTCCCATTTATGAACAGATTGTTGACCAGATAAAAATGCTCATACGCAATGGTGAACTAAAGGAAAACGACAATCTTCCGTCTGTCCGTACTCTTTCTAAGGAACTGAAAATAAGTGCTTTGACAGTAAAAAAAGCCTACGATAATTTGGAAAGTGAAGGCTTTACAGTTACAGTACATGGCAAAGGCACTTATGTGGCGGCTACAAATACAGAGCTTCTTTTGGAAGAACAGAAAAAAGAGCTGGAAGCCGATTTAGAGCAGGCTATCCAAAAAGGCAGACGCTGCGGTATTAGTGATGAAGATATAAAAAGTTTATTCGAGTTGATATTGGAGGGATGATGTATGTTAAAAATCGAACATTTGAAAAAGCATTATGATAATTTTTCTCTTGATTGTTCATTAGAGCTTATGTCTGGTTGTGTAACAGGATTGATTGGACAAAATGGAGCTGGCAAAAGCACAACATTTAAGGCAATACTGGGATTGATTTCAACTGACGGCGGAAATATTACAATACTTGGGAAAGATATAAAAGACTTCACCGTAAAAGATAAAGAAAATTTAGGGGTTGTATTGTCTGACTCTGGTTTTAGCGGTTATCTGAAAATTAAGGATATTATCCCTATATTGCAGAATATGTACTCAAAATTTGATCAGTCATTATTTATAGAGCAGGTACAGAGATTTCAACTGCCTATGAATAAGCAGATAAAAGAATTTTCAACGGGAATGAAAGCAAAATTAAAAGTGCTGGTTGCTATCTCACACAATGCAAAGCTATTGATACTCGATGAACCGACAGCAGGCTTAGATGTAATTGCAAGAGATGAATTGCTTGAAATGTTAAGAGAATTTCTGGAAAAAGATGAAGAACGTTCGATTTTAATCAGTTCCCACATATCCAGCGATTTGGAGTCATTGTGTGATGATCTATATATGATACATGACGGAAGAATTATTTTGCATGAAGATACAGACGTTCTTCTTAGTGATTATGCCTTATTAAAAGTAGACGCAGAGCAATACGGCAAGCTGGATAAACAGTTTATACTGCGTTCAAAAAAGGAAACATACGGATATAGCTGTCTGACAAATCAGAAACAGTATTATATTGAGAATTATCCTAAAATCGCTATTGAAAAAGGTACAATAGATGAAGTTATTACTATGATGATAAGGGGGACAGAACAATGAAAGGTTTATTAGTCAAAGATTTTAAATTGATGATGTTACAGAAGAATTTCCTATTGCTCATTCTGGCGATTGTAATCGGAATGATGATATTTACTGATGATGTGGTATTTCCTTTAGGTTTTCTGAGTTTTATTGTATCGCTCTTTACAGTAAGTACAATCAGTTATGATGATTTTGACAATGGAAATGCGTTCCTGTTCACATTACCTATTACCCGTAATAATTATGTGATTGAAAAATATTCTCTTGGTTTATTATTTGGGTGTATAGCTTGGATTTTAGCCACTGTTTTAGGAATAATTGCAACTGTATTGAAAGATACACTACCTGTTTCAGATTTAGTGCAGAGCTCATTGATAATTTTACCTATGATGATTGTCGTTCAAGCAATCATGCTTCCTTTTCAACTTAAATTTGGCGGCGATAAAGGAAGAATTGCTATGATTGGTGCATTTGGTGCTCTGGCAGTAATCGTTCTCGTTATCGTGAAGGGAGCAGACGTTATCTTCAATATTGATTTAGTTAGCCTGTTAGACAATTTGCCAACTGTAAGCATGGGATTTTTTCTCACTATTACAATTATTATCGCTTTGTTGATGTTACTGGTTTCAATGAAAATCAGCTTGTCAATTATGAACAAAAAAGAATTTTAAAAAAGGGCAATCATATGGACTTTACAATACTGGCTGTTGTACTGCTGCTATTTGGCGGTATCCCTTTGAGGAATAAAATATATAGAGATAAAAGCATTACTGAATGTAAGAGAAGTAAACAAGTATCTTGGAATTGGAGAAACGAAAAATTGCTGAATTGAAAATCCCTATCAGATATGTTAGAATTGAAAGGAATTTAATAATTCCGTTCCTGATTTCGTTAGGAAAGGAGGAGTGATAGGAAAATCACTTAATGAGAAAGCAATAGGCGTTGGTATTACTCAGAGAAAAGAAGGGGGTATATCAAACCAGATTTGCGAATCGTTTTGGCAACAAAAAGACGATTTATGCAAAGATATTACATGAAATCAGACAGAAATTAAGAGCTTTGTGCATTACAGTGAGAGGACGTTGATTTCAGAACATGGAATCTTATAGTGAGAGGACGTTGATTTTAGAACATGGAACCTTACAGATGGATTTGTATTGGATAAGGATAAAAGAGAAAGGGCGTAAAAACCCGTAAATATGGAGGTTTTAAGGGATATGGAACAGTATAAGCAGGAATTTATCGAATTTATGGTGCATGCCCATGTGTTAAAGTTTGGTGACTTTACATTAAAGAGCGGGAGAAAGTCTCCGTTTTTTATGAACGCAGGCGCCTATGTGACCGGTTCCCAGTTAAAAAAACTCGGTGAATACTATGCCCGGGCGATCCATGCGAAGTATGGCGATGATTTTGATGTGTTATTCGGGCCCGCCTACAAAGGAATCCCGTTAAGCGTTGTGACAGCAATCGCATACAGTGAGCTTTACGGCAAGGAAGTGCGTTACTGCTCAGACCGCAAGGAAGAAAAGGACCACGGCGCCGATAAGGGCAGCTTTCTTGGAAGCCCGCTTAAGGACGGTGACCGGGTGATTATGATCGAGGATGTGACAACTTCCGGAAAGTCTATGGAGGAGACGGTACCAAAGGTCAGAGGCGCAGCCGATGTAACGATCGTAGGGCTTATGGTATCACTGGACCGCATGGAGGTTGGCAAGGGCGGACAAAAATGTGCGCTTGAGGAGGTCAAAGAGCTTTACGGCTTTGACACAGCGGCGATTGTGACCATGGCCGAGGTTGTGGAGTGCCTTTATAACAAAGAATGTGACGGTCAGATTGTCATTGATGACACATTAAAGGCGGCCATTGACGCATACTATGAAAAATATGGCGCAAAATAAGATGCATTATAATGCCGCACACAGCGGCGTACAAATACAAGGAGGTTTACGATGCACGAAAAAATACATGAAAAAATTTATGGAACAATGAAAAATGTCGGCGTAGGCAATCTTGTCTTTGGTATTGTCAGTATTGTTGCCGGGATCACCATCGGTGTGATTTCCATTGTCAACGGCGCCAGGCTTTTAAAGAGCAAATCAAATATTCTGTTTTAAAACTGCCTGTCAACAGCAAATGGCGCGCCGGCTGCGGAGCGCCGTTTTGCTTTCTTAATGAAACGAGGCTTGGCGGCAGTTATTTTCGGAGGCCAGTTTTGAGTATTCAGTTAAAAAGAAAAATCCGTCTGGCAGCAGTGGTTCTGATGATCTGTTATATTGCGGCGCTGGCATATGTCTGCTTTTTCAGCGAACGTTACGGGCGGACGGTCAGTGATACTTATCATTATAATCTGCAGCCATTTAAAGAGATTTCACGCTTTTTCACATATCGGGAGATTATAGGTTTTCGGGGATTCGTAATCAATCTGTTTGGCAATATCATTGTGTTTATGCCTTGGGGCTTTATGGTACCGATTATACGCAAGAGGCCTTATAAATTTGTATATACGGCAGCTTCAACATTTTTACTCAGTCTTTGCATTGAGACGGTTCAGCTGGTGACCCGGGTCGGGTCCTTTGACGTCGATGACCTGATTTTAAATACAACGGGAGGCATCGCAGGCTTTATCGTCTATGCAATCGTCAATGCGGTCAGGAGGCGGATTTTTGGCAAGACAAATTTATAGCTTTACAAAAATTGAAAAAAAACGGACTAATTCCGGGATCATTGCGGCAGCTATGGGAGCCGGGACGATCGCGGCGCTTGTGGGACTGATTGCGGCGGCCGTGCTTCTTAAAGGAAATGTACCGTTTTGGCTTGGCGGCTGCTGTCTGCTGACGCTGATTATCGGCGCCGGCGGCTTTGTCCTGGCACGGTCGGCCCGGAAGAACGATGATACATTCGGCCGTTTCCTGGAGGCCGGTTATATTTTGTGCGCCGTTTCGGTCGTTCTTCACCTGCTGCTGTTTTTAACCGGACTTTTAGCGATCATTATGTAGATAACCGGAGGTGGTATGATGGAAAATGAACAAAAGACATCCGGCCGCGCGGCTATGGCCGGGAACCCGTCTAAAATCAGTGAACGTCTGCAAAGGCAGATGGATTTTATTACGGAGATCGACCGGGCCAAGGAGGTGTTTCGCCAGACCTATCTGGCCAGCGGCCAGCGCAGGGAAAATGATGCGGAACATTCCTGGCATTTGGCAATGATGGCTTTTTTGCTGGCAGAGTATGCCAACACGCCGGTAGATGTCCTTAAGGTGATCAAGCTGGTGCTTGTCCATGACCTTGTGGAGATTGATGCCGGAGATACCTATGCCTACGATACAAAGGGCAATGAGACCAAGCGCAGCCGGGAGCTGGCGGCAGCGGACCGGCTTTTTAATATTCTGCCTAAAGATCAGGCAGCACAGCTTCGGGCACTGTGGGATGAATTTGAGGCTCAGGAAAGTGCTGAGGCAAGGTTTGCCCACACCCTTGATAAATGCCAGCCGGTGCTGCTTAATGATGCGTCCGGCGGCCGCTCCTGGCGGGAACACGGCGTCCGGCGGCAGCAGATACTTGAGCGTAACGCGCGCACGCCGGAAGGCTCCGAAGCGCTTTGGGATTATACAAAGAAGTGTATTGAGCGCAATATTGAAAATGGAAATATAGGGTGATCGACAGATGGATTACAGAGAACTTTTAAATGAAGAAAATGCGGCGGTAAAGGAGCGCTATGATCTTGTGATGGAACGCATTGCGGGACTTGAACAGGAGCAGAGGGTAGCAGAGCCATTCAGAGACTATTTTGTGAAGGTCGGCGCGTTCATCACACTAATGCAAAGCCTTTACGAAAAATTTGACCGGATGCCGGACCGCCGCTCCTGGGTGAAGCTTTTTCCGATGGAGTATTTAATGGCATGGAATGACCGGCTTTTTGGCCAGCTTCTTCCGGAAAATTATGAGAACAGCTATGCGAATCCGGCTTATGCGGTCCGCCGCCTGGGCCCGGATTACGGCCAGCTTTTGTCTTTTGTGTACACGGAGATTCGTGGGATGATCGTGTATGCATATGAGGGACGCAAAACCGAGATGACCATGGCGGCAGAGCTGTTTATGGAGCTTTACAGCGCTTTTGAGGAAGAAGCGCTTCCGGATTACAGACAGCTGAAAAAGACGGTTTACTGGTATGTGAGTGATTACAGCGATCAGACGATCGAAGCTTTTTTTAAAGACCAGTTTGACCGGCGTTTTTCGTTTATCAAAGATATTATATGCAGCGCCGATTTAAGCGATGAGCGCTACCTTTATCTGTACGGCGCGTACATCAGCGACAATGAGCGCACCCTTGCCCGCTATATGAACCGTTTGCCGGAGGCCGAGATCAGTTCCATGGCAGAAACCTTTGTCCAGGGCTTTGTCCGCGGCTTTAAAGTGATGGGGATGGACCTTTCGGTGAAAAAAAGTGTGGCGATCCGTGCCCATGCAGGCTTTGAGCGGGTGCTTCGCAAAAGCATTGAAATGTTTGAAGTCATGGGACTTTTTGTGCATGTATTCCGGGACCCGGTGGCCTGTATTAATAAAAAGGCGGCGCCCTATGGCTTTGTGAGTTCAAGCCCGAATCCTCAGTATGATTATGATCATCGCCAGGATCAGGCGCTTTATCTGGATAAGGCATTTAACGAGCGCCGTCTGTCCGTGCTGCGCGTATTATATGAGCGTCATAAGGAGACGCTTGCCGGCTATGCGGGCCCGGCCTGCCTTCAGATTTTTGGAGAGGCGCCGTTTAGCCCGGTGCCAAAGGAGGAAAATCTGCGGCTTTGCGAAAAGCAGCAGGCGCTGTCGGTGGCCTATGCGTCCCAGAGTGCGCTGCTTGCTTCATCCTATATGGATGAAAGCAACATGAGCTTTACGATTATCGCCTATCCGTCCCCGGCCATCGGCAAGGACTTTGAAGCAATCTTTAATGAAACCGTGCGGGTCAACACATTGGATAATACGCTTTATTCCCGTATTCAGCAAAGCATGATCGATGTGCTTGACAAGGCCGATTTTGTTCGTATCCGGGGCACTGACGGAAAAAATAAGACCGATCTGAGTGTCCGCCTTGTGCCGCTTAAGGACCCTGACGCGCAGACAAAGTTTGAAAACTGTGTAGCGGATGTGAATATTCCTGTGGGCGAGGTATTTACAAGTCCGGTGCTTGCCGGAACAAACGGCGTCCTTTATGTCTCCTCTGCCTATTTAAACGGCTATGATTTTAAAGACCTTACCTTTGTGCTTAAGGATGGCGTGACGGTGGACTATTCCTGCCAGAACTTTGATACGCCGGAGGAGAACCGCCGCTACATCCGTGAAAATATTTTGAAAAATCATGAGTCGCTGCCTCTGGGCGAGTTTGCCATCGGCACCAACACTACGGCCTACGCGATGGCCCGGAAATACGATATTATCCGCCGGCTTCCAATCCTTATTGTGGAAAAGACCGGACCGCATTTTGCTCTGGGCGATACATGTTACAGCCGCAGCGAGGACCATAAGGTCTACAATCCGGACGGAAAGGAAATTATTGCACGGGAAAATGAAATCTCTGCGCAGCGGCATACTGCGCCGGAGCAGGCATACTTTAACTGCCATACGGATATTACGATCCCGTACGATGAGATCGGAGAAATTTCCGCGGTGCTGCCGGATGGCACAGCCGTGCCGATCATAAAAGACGGCCGTTTTGTCCTTGAAGGTACACAGACCTTAAATGAAGCGTTTGATTAGAAAAACTTATATGTAAAACACGAAGTTTTCTATTGACGAACGAATACATGGAAGTTACAATAAGGGTGTCACTGTAAGCTTAAATAGCATTTATAAGCGTAACTAATAAGAAATATTATATAGGAGGATAAGCCATGAGTGCAAAAGTTGGTATTGTGATGGGAAGCGATTCTGATCTTGCGGTAATGCGTAAGGCTGCGGATGTTTTGGAGGAGCTGGGAGTTGAATTTGAGATGACGATCATTTCTGCTCACAGAGAACCGGATGTATTTTTTGAGTATGCAAAAAGCGCGGAACAGAAAGGTTTTAAGGTCATTATCGCCGGAGCTGGTATGGCTGCCCATCTTCCGGGGATGTGTGCCGCAATCTTCCCGATGCCGGTGATCGGTGTGCCGATGCATACGACCAGCCTTGGCGGCAGAGATTCCCTGTATTCTATCGTTCAGATGCCTTCCGGCATCCCTGTGGCCACCGTAGCGATCAATGGCGGCGCCAACGCCGGTATTCTTGCGGCAAAGATTCTTGCTACAAGCGATAGCGCGCTTTTAGACCGCCTGAAGGCTTATTCTGAAAAGATGAAGTGCGAGGTTGAGGCTAAGGCCGCGAAGCTTGACGAGGTTGGGTATAAGAATTATACAAAATAAGGAGGCAGCAGTATGGATTACAAAAATTCCGGTGTGGATATTGAGGCCGGTTACGAGTCTGTAAAATTAATGAAGAAATTTGTTCAGAGCACGATGCGCCCGGAGGTACTGACAGATCTGGGCGGATTTTCCGGCGCCTTTTCCATGAACGCCTTTAAAAATATGGAAGAACCCACATTAGTGTCCGGAACGGACGGATGCGGCACGAAGGTTAAGCTGGCGATGGTTCTTGATAAGCATGATACGATCGGTATCGATGCGGTGGCTATGTGCGTCAACGACATTGCCTGCGCTGGCGGCGAACCGCTGTTTTTCCTGGATTACATTGCCTGCGGCAAAAATTATCCGGAAAAGATCGCATCGATTGTTTCCGGTGTGGCCGAGGGCTGCCGCCAGGCAGGTGCTGCGCTTATTGGCGGCGAGACTGCGGAGCACCCGGGGCTTATGGCAGAGGATGAGTATGATCTGGCCGGTTTTGCAGTAGGAATCGTAGACAAAAAGGACATGATTACCGGCAAAGCATTAAAGCCTGGCGATACGCTGATCGGTATTGCGTCCTCCGGTGTTCACAGCAATGGCTTTTCCCTTGTGCGCAAAGTATTTGATATGACAAGAGAAGCTCTGGAAACCTATTATGAATCGCTTGGAACGACGCTTGGCGAAGCGCTTCTGGCTCCCACAAGAATTTATGTGAAAGCACTGCGCGCCTTAAAGGACGGCGGCGTTTTGGTAAAGGCGTGCAGCCATATTACCGGCGGCGGATTTTATGAGAATATCCCGAGAATGCTGCCGGAGGGCGTCCATGCGGTTGTCCATAAGGACAGCTACGAAGTGCCGGCAATTTTCAAGCTGCTGGCCCAAAAGGGCGATATTGAAGAAAAGGTTATGTATAATACATATAATATGGGTATTGGCATGGTGATCGGTGTCAGCCCTGAGGATGCCGGGCGGGCGCTTGAGCTTTTGGAAGCTGCCGGCGAAAAGGCATTTATAATCGGGGAGACAAAGGCCGGGGAGGCAGGCGTGACCTTATGTTAAATGTGGCAGTTCTTGTTTCCGGCGGAGGTACGAATCTCCAGGCCATTATTGACAGTATTGAAAGCGGAAGGATTACCGGCGCGCGTATCGCCGCAGTCATCAGCAACAATAAAAACGCCTACGCGCTCACAAGAGCGCGTAAGCATAACCTTACGGCGGTCTGCATTTCCCCGAAGGATTATGAGACGCGGGAACAGTTTAATGAAGCGCTTCTTGAGTATCTTGTCAATGCAGGGATTGACCTGATTGTTTTAGCCGGCTATCTGGTCGTCGTTCCGAAGATCATCATTGAGCGGTTTAAAAACCGCATTATCAATATCCATCCGTCGCTGATCCCGTCCTTTTGCGGTACCGGCTACTATGGCCTGAAGGTACATGAGGCCGCGCTGAAGCGGGGCGTAAAGGTCAGCGGTGCTACGGTCCATTTTGTCGATGAAGGAACAGATACGGGGCCGATTCTCATGCAGAAGGCGGTGGAGGTTTTGCCGGATGATACCCCGGAGACCTTACAGCGCCGGATCATGGAGCAGGCCGAGTGGGTTCTGCTCCCGGCGGCCATTGACGCGATTGCCAACGGCCGGGTTACATTAAAAGATAATATTGCAGCGGTCATCAACGGAGGTCATGTCGAATGAAGATTTTAATCGTAGGAAGCGGCGTCAGAGAACATGCCATTGCCTTTGGCGTTGCTAAAAATTCAAAGGTCGAAAAGATTTATTGCGCGCCGGGCAATGCCGGCATTGCATCGGTGGCAGAGTGTGTACCCATCGGCGCTATGGAATTTGACCGTCTGGCAGACTTTGCAGAGGAAAAGAAGATCGATCTGACGGTCGTGGGTATGGATGATCCGCTGGTGGGCGGCATTGTCGACGTATTTGAGGCAAGGGGGCTTCGGGTATTCGGGCCGCGCAAAAACGCGGCGATCATTGAGGGCTCCAAAGCATTTTCTAAAGACCTGATGAAAAAATACCATATTCCCACGGCAGCCTATGAGACGTTTGACAACGCCGAAGCTGCGCTTGACTATCTTAAGACTGCGAAAATGCCTATTGTGCTCAAGGCAGACGGCCTGGCGCTTGGAAAGGGCGTGCTGATATGCAATACGCTTGAGGAAGCTGAGGACGGTGTGCGCGAGATCATGACCGACAAGAAGTTCGGCAGCGCCGGCGACCATCTGGTAATCGAGGAGTTTATGACCGGACGCGAGGTGTCGGTGCTCTGCTTTTGCGACGGCACGCATATTAAGCCGATGACAAGTGCCCAGGATCATAAACGGGCCAAAGACGGCGATCAGGGCTTAAATACCGGCGGGATGGGAACCTTTTCACCGAGCCCGTTTTACACAGAAGCTGTGGCCCGTTTTTGCGAGACACATATTTATCAGCCGACCATGGATGCCATGAGAGCGGAAGGCCGGCCGTTTACCGGCATTTTGTTTGTGGGACTGATGCTTACCGAAGATGGGCCGAAGGTACTGGAGTATAATGCCCGTTTTGGCGACCCCGAGGCACAGGTCGTGATCCCGCGGATGCGTTCAGACCTTGTGGAAGCCTTTGAAGCGTGCATTGACGGCCGGCTTGAGGATTATGCGCTTGAATTTGAGGACAATGCGGCGGTATGTGTTGTTCTTGCGTCCGATGGCTATCCGGTTCATTATGAAAAGGGCTTTGAAATCACGGGGCTTGAAAATTTTGAGGGCCGGGACGGCTATGCCTGCTTTCACGCCGGTACTGCCTTTAAGGACGGAAAGATCGTCACCAACGGCGGGCGGGTGCTTGGCATTACAGCCACAGGGCCGGATTTAAGAACCGCCCGGGCCAATGCCTATGAAGCAGCCGGCTGGGTGGATTTTAAAGGCAAATATATGCGTCATGATATTGGCAAGGCGATTGATGAGGCTTAAGCGGACAGGATACGGCATAGGATGCACTAAAGAGGACCTGGAGGGACAGTGATTATGGGCCGTATTGGCTATGAATTTGCGCTGCTGTTTTTTATTTACTCATTTCTAGGGTGGATGACCGAGACGGTCGTCAAGTCGCTGGCTGAAAAAAAGTTCGTCAACAGGGGCTTTTTTAATGGCCCGTTTTGTTACATTTACGGCTTTGCCGGGGTGCTGATGAGCATCTTTTTTGTGGATTTAAGATCGCGGCCGGTATTTTTATTTATCGGCTGTGCCGCTCTGGCCACAGCAATCGAGTGGTTTACGGGAAAGCTTCTGGAACGGCTGAATTATCACAAATGGTGGGACTACTCGAAGAAGAAGTGGAATTTCGACGGCTATATATGCCTTCAGTATTCGGTGCTGTGGGGCATTTTGGGCGTCCTTGCTCTGAAGTATGTCAACCGCTTTTTCATCGGGCTGTTTGACTTCCTTCCGGCGCTTGTGCGCGGCGTTTTGGTGTGGGTGCTTGTGGCGGTCGGTATTTTGGACGGCATTGCTTCCTTTGCCGCTGTATTTCGTATTAAGAAGGGTATGGGCGCCATTTACCGGTGGAACAGCAAGGTAGACCGATGGACGTACCGTTTTGGCAAGTGGATTGTCAGCCGCGTTGAGAAGCGAATGTTTAAAGCCTACCCGTCCATTAAGAATGAAAAGACGGTGGTGACTAAAAAGAATCTGAGCTTTGCCGCCGGATGCGGCTTTTATAAGCTGTTTTGGCTGTTTTTTCTCGGCGCTTTCTTAGGCGATCTTGTAGAGACTGTATTTTGCCGCTTCAGCATGGGCCGGTGGATGAGCCGAAGCTCCCTTGTATGGGGGCCGTTCAGCCTTGTATGGGGGCTGGCAATCGTGCTGGCGACGGTGCTTTTGTATAAGGACCGGGAAAAGCCGGACCGCCATATCTTTTTCGTCGGTACGGTGCTTGGCGGCGTCTATGAATATGTGTGCAGCGTGTTTACGGAAATCGTGTTTGGAAAGATATTCTGGGATTACAGCAAAATTCCCTTCAACCTCGGCGGCCGCATTAATCTGCTGTTCTGCCTGTTTTGGGGGATCGCGGCCGTAGTCTGGATCAAAATCCTCTACCCGCGCATTTCCTGGCTCATTGAACGGATTCCGGTAACGCCGGGCAAGATCATCACATGGGTGGCCGTTGTGTTTATGGCAGTCAATATGTGTGTATCGATGCTGGCACTGATCCGCTATGATTCCAGAGCAAAGGGCGTAGAGGCACAGAGCCGGTGGGAGCAGTATATGGATGAACACTTTGACGATGCGCGCATGGAAATGATTTATCCCAGTGCCAAGCCGACACCAAAAGGCGGCATCGCAAAATAGAATATGATTTTAGAGGCAGACGCCTGCACATATCTGTAAAAACAGATGAATGTGCAGGCGTTTTTTGCGCGAGTGAGCCCGGAGGGGTGCTGCGTGCCGGCTGTACGCGTCCTGCACCGACCGAAGCGAAGCGAAGACCCCGCCGTGCTTGCACGAGCGGGCATCCGACGGGCGATAGCACCTTCGTGCATAATTTGGCAGTTGACAAAATGAGACATCTGTTATATCATAACTATAACAATAAAAATGATACTGTGCCCTTTCCTAAATTGCCGCCAAGCTGCATGAACCAGGGATATACGGCACATGTAAGACAGATAAAGGATCAGGTGAGACATATGGTTCTTAAAATTGATTTTAACAGTGAGGAAGCAATTTACATACAGCTGCGCAATCAGATCGTGATCGGCATCGCTACCTCACAGATTGAGGACGGACAGGCATTGCCGTCTGTCCGTCAGCTTGCGGATCACATTGGAATTAACATGCATACGGTCAATAAGGCATATTCTGTATTAAAGCAGGATGGCTTTGTAAAGCTGGACCGCCGGAGGGGCGCTTATGTGGCCGTAGATTACGATAAATGTCTTGCCCAGGAAGAGCTTTTCCAGACATTACAGATTGTTTTAGCTGAAGCGATCTGTAAAAATATCAGCAGGAACGAAGTCCATCAGATCGTTGACCGGATATACGATTATTATGGAAAGAAGAACTGCCCGGGCAAGGACGGATAAGGAGGATGATTTTATGCTGTGCAGTATGTGCCAAAAAAATGAAGCAGTGATCTGCTATACAGAAATTGTAAACGGCGTCCGTAAGGAGCAGTATTTATGTCCGGAATGTGCGGCAAAGCTGACATCCTTTGGCTCGGATGTCTCAGGTCTGACACCGGGGAATCTTCTTGCCGGGCTTTTGACCAGCGTTCTCGGACAGACCGGTATTGCTGCCGATGAGGATGCCAAAAAGACCAATCTGGTGTGCCCGAAATGCGGCATGACATATAATGAATTTTTAAAATACAGCAAATTTGGCTGCCCGGAGTGCGTACATACATTTGGTTTTCTGCTGGATGATTATCTTAAAAAGATACAGGGCAGCTGCGAGCATTGCGGTAAGCGCTATGACGGACAGGAGACGGTCTTTGTGCCGGACCTGGCGGCGGTGACCGGACAGAAAGCGGCGGATACCGCGGATAAGATGACCAATACGCCGCCGGCAGCGGTGATTACAGAGACGGATGGAGAAGCTGTGGCTTTGCTGAAAACCCGGCTTGCAAAAGCGATCCGGGAAGAAGAATATGAAGAAGCGGCCCGGCTTCGCGATGAAATCCGCGCACTGACAGCAAAGGAGGAAAAGCCTGATGAAAATATGGTATGAGTCACAAAACGGCGGCAATCATATTCTTGTGGCATCCCGGGTGCGTCTGGCGCGAAATCTTGTGGATTATCCGTTTTCCATGAAGATTACCCCGCAGCAGGAGCGGGCGCTTGTGGATGAAGTCCATGAGAAGTTTTTTGAACAGCGGGATGCCGCGGATGATTACTATCGCTATTTTGATCTTGAAAATACAGGAAGCCTTCAAAAAAACGCCATGGCTGAACGCTATACGATCACGCCGTATTTAAGAGACCGTAAGGAGGCCGCAGGGGCGATTGTATCCCAGGATGAATCTGAGTGCATCATGATCGGCGAGGAAGATCACCTGCGTATTCAGGCAACGGCGCTGGGAGATGCCCTCGGCAGTGTCTATAAGACGGCTGACCGGCTGGATGACGAATTAAGTGAGCGGATCGCCTATGCCTATAATCATAAATACGGCTATATCACGTCCTGCCCCACAAGTATGGGAACCGGACTTCGGGCCGCTTATGTGATGCATCTGCCGTTTCTTGAAAAGGAAAATTTGATCAAACCGCTTGCGGATGAGTTAAACCGGCTCGGATTTACACTGCGCCACATGTACGGCGATGCCGCCGGAGCACTGGGAAGTCTTTATCAGCTTTCCAATCAGCGGACACTTGGCATGTCTGAGGAGGAAATTTTAAATTCTCTGAAAAATATGATGATCCAGGTGACCGATCATGAGCGCGGTTCGAGAGAACGGCTGTTTCGCAAGAAACGTCCGGAGATCGAGGATATTGTATACCGCAGCTACGGCGTATTGACATATGGAAAGATGTTTGGGGCCGGTGAGGCATTAAATCATCTGTCCAATATCCGCATGGGGATCGATGAGGGGATTCTAAAGACCGGTCAGCCCGCGAAAGACATTTATGCACTGATGATGAATATTCTTCCGGGAACGTTAATGTGCCGTGAAGGAAAGAATCTTGGCAGTGCCGACCGGCATTTGTGCAGAGCTTCATACATTCATCAGAACCTGCCAAAGCTTTGTGAATCCTGAAGCCTGAGCGCATCCGGACATTGCCCGGCTGTGCCGGAGGGCCAAATTGCCGGAATGGGCGGTATTTGAAAAGGATTACATTGTTGGAAATAGGAGGAATTTTATGCAATACAGATTTACTCAGATGGCCGCCAATGCCATACAGTATGCGGCGGATGTCGCCTCTGAGCTTTCACATAATTATATCGGTACAGAGCATCTGCTGCTTGGGCTGCTGCGCGCCCAGGACGGCCTGGCTGCTCAGGTACTGTCCGAACATGATGTTACTGAAGAAAAGGTTATGCGCCTTGTGGAACAGCTGATTACGGGAAGCCCTGTGGAGGTTGCGGATGTTGTGGATTACACGCCGCGAAGCCGCCGGGTGATGGAACTTTCCGCAAGGGAAGCTGTGCGGTTTCGGGCGACGGCCATCGGCACGGAGCATTTGCTGATTGCGATGCTCAGGGAGAGCGATTGTGTAGCTGTCCGGCTGCTGACCACACTTGGCGTCAATATTCAAAAGCTTTACGCGGATATTTTAGGCGCTATGGGGCTGGACACTTCGGCTGCCAAAAATGAGTTTGGCACCAAAAGCGGACGGCATAAAGGAAAGAGCGCGACCCCGACACTGGATCAGTACAGCCGTGACCTTACGGCTCTTGCCAGAGAAGGTAAGCTGGACCCGGTTGTGGGACGCAATGATGAGATCACCCGTGTTGTGCAGATTTTAAGCCGCCGCACAAAGAATAATCCGTGTCTCATCGGTGAACCCGGCGTCGGAAAGACGGCAATCGCCGAGGGACTCGCCCGAAAGATCGTGGCCGGAAATATTCCTGAAACGATCCGCGATAAGCGGCTTGTCACACTGGATTTATCCGGGATCGTCGCAGGCTCCAAATACCGGGGCGAATTTGAGGAACGTATTAAAAAAATCATCAGTGAAGTGCGTGAGGACGGCAATGTGCTGCTGTTTATCGATGAGATTCATACGATCATCGGCGCCGGCGGCGCCGAAGGCGCGCTGGACGCTTCCAATATTTTAAAGCCGTCGCTGGCCCGCGGGGAAATCCAGATTATTGGCGCTACAACATTGGAGGAATACCGGAAGTATATTGAAAAGGATGCGGCACTGGAACGCCGTTTCCAGCCGGTCGTTGTGGAGGAGCCCTCTGAAGAAGAAGCCATTGAGATTTTAAAGGGGCTGCGGCCGGCATACGAGGAGCACCATCATGTGCGCATTACCGACGAAGCGCTTACCGCAGCTGTGAAAATGTCGGCGCGCTACATTAATGACCGTTTCCTTCCGGATAAAGCAATCGATCTTGTGGACGAGGCGGCCTCGAAGGTGCGGCTGTCATCATTTACCGCGTCTCCGAAAATCAAAGAGCTTGAAAACCGCATTGAAAGTCTTGAGGAAGATAAGGAAAATGCGATCCGCGCAGAAGCCTATGAGCGTGCAGGAGCCATCAAGAAGGAGCAAAATGAGCTGCGTCAGGAGCTTCTTGACCTCAATCACCAGTGGGAGCGGGAAAAGAAAAACGTTGAGCTTGTGGTCAGTGAAAACGAGATCGCAGATATTGTTTCAAGCTGGACGAAAATTCCGGTGCAAAAACTGGCAGAAGGAGAATCACAGCGTCTTAAAAATCTGGAGAATATCCTGCATGAGCGGGTCGTGGGTCAGGATGAGGCTGTGGCGGCAGTGGCAAAAGCGATCCGCAGAGGCCGTATCGGCCTGAAAGACCCGAAGCGGCCCATTGGCTCATTTTTGTTTCTGGGCCCCACCGGTGTTGGAAAAACCGAACTGTCCAAAGCGCTTGCGGAGGCGATGTTTGGCAAGGAAGATGCACTGATTCGCGTCGACATGTCCGAATACATGGAAAAGCACAGTGTTTCCAAGCTGATTGGCTCGCCGCCGGGCTATGTAGGCTATGAGGAAGGCGGGCAGCTTTCCGAAAAGATACGGCGCAATCCATATTCCGTTATTCTCTTTGACGAGGTGGAAAAGGCACATCCGGATATTTTTAATATTTTGCTTCAGGTACTTGATGACGGTCATATTACCGATGCGCAGGGCCGCAAGATCGACTTTAAAAATACGGTGATTATTATGACTTCCAATGCCGGAGCGGCAAACATTGTCTCGCCGAAAAAGCTTGGCTTTATCGCGGCTGAGGATGCACAGGAGGACTATAAACGCATGAAAGAGGGCGTTATGGACGAAGTGAAGCATATTTTCAAACCGGAATTTTTAAACCGTATTGATGATATTATTGTGTTCCATCCGTTAAGCAAAGAGAACATCCGAAAGATCGTATCGATCATGCTGGACGAGATTTTTGCGCGCACAAAAGATCAGCTTGGCATCGAGCTGTCTGCCAACCGTTCTGTGCTGGATCATCTGGCGGAAAATGGCTTTGATCCCAATTACGGAGCGCGGCCGCTGCGCCGGGCCATCCAAAATGAGGTCGAGGATGCGCTGGCAGAGGCAATCCTTGACGAAAAGATACGCGAGGGCGATCATGTGCGCCTGTCTATTAAAAAAGGAAGCATTGATTTTTCGCTGTCGCAGCCGGCAAAATGACTGGAAATATTGTCTGGAATAAGCTATAATGGAGATGTAATTTAAGATAAAATATCAAATCAGGAGGATATTACAATGACAGTGATCGAGGGGTTAATCCGCACCGAAGATGACGGAAGCCTGAGCTTTGGAAATTATGAATTAGATACAAAATCAAAGGTATCTGATTTCGAACATTTTGGCGACAGCTATAAGGTTAAGACATTTAAAGAAATCACAAAGCTGGAGCGCAATGATCTGTTTGTCTATGAGTCGGTTCCGGGCACCGTTGTGCGCGGCTTTAAGATGACCGGCTCCGAGGTAGACTTTACTGTGGAAGGATTTGAGGATACTCAGATCGCTCTTGGGCTTGAAGCCGAGAAAGAATACCGTGTCTATGTGGATGGTGTCGATGTGGGCAGCGGCGAGACGAATCTTGGCGGAAAGCTGATCTTTAGCGTTGAACTTGGCGAAGAACCCCGGCATATCCGCGTGGTATAAATAATGGCAAAAGCAAAAACTGTATTTTTCTGCCAGGAATGTGGCTATGAGAGCTCTAAATGGATGGGGCAGTGCCCCGGATGCCGTGCATGGAACAGTTTTGTGGAGGAGCCGGTGGCTCCCCGCAGGACGGCCGGCTCCGGGGCATCGTCCGTCCGTCGGGCGGAAGGTGCCGAGCCGACCCGGCTGTCCCAGGTAAGTCTTAAGACGGATGCCCGGATGATGACGGGTATCGGTGAACTGGACCGGGTGCTTGGCGGCGGGATCGTCAGGGGCTCTCTTGTTCTTGTGGGCGGCGACCCGGGAATCGGCAAGTCCACGCTGCTTTTACAGATGTGCCGGATGCTTGCAGCGCGCCGGACATCCCTGCTGTACATTTCCGGGGAGGAATCACTGGCACAGATACGGATGCGGGCCGAACGTCTCGGAAAATTTGAAAGTGACCTGATGATGCTGTGCGAAACAAATCTGGATGTCGTGGAAGGTGTTGTGCGCAAGTATAAACCGGATGTCGTTATTATTGACTCCATCCAGACGATGTATAAGGAGGATGTTTCCTCCGCGCCCGGCAGTGTCAGCCAGGTTCGTGAGAGTACAGGGATATTGATGCAGCTTGCAAAGGGGCTTGGGATCACGATTTTTATTGTCGGTCATGTGACGAAGGAAGGCGTTGTGGCCGGGCCGAGAGTGCTGGAGCATATGGTTGATACGGTGCTTTATTTTGAAGGGGACCGTCATGCATCCTACCGCCTTTTACGGGCTGTTAAAAACCGTTTTGGCTCTACGAATGAGATCGGAGTTTTTGAGATGCGCTCCAATGGACTTACCGAGGTTGCCAATCCGTCGGAATATATGTTAAACGGCCGCCCGAAGGGGGCTTCCGGTTCGGTTGTTTCCTGTGCGATGGAAGGAACACGGCCCATTCTTGTGGAGGTTCAGGCCCTTGTATGCCGGACCAATTTTAATATGCCCAGGCGTACCGCCGCGGGCACAGATTATAACCGTGTTAATCTGTTGATGGCTGTACTGGAAAAAAGGCTGGGCATGTCTCTGGACAGCTGCGATGCCTACGTTAATATTGCGGGCGGCATGCGTTTGAATGAGCCTGCCATTGACCTGGCAATCGTTTGCGCGATCATTTCAAGCTATAAAAATTTTGAGGTCGATCCGGAAACGATCATTTTTGGCGAAGTCGGCCTGACCGGCGAAGTGCGGGCTGTAAGCATGGTAGAGCAGAGGGTCATGGAAGCACGCAAGCTTGGCTTTGCCCGGTGCCTGATCCCTCAGGTAAATCTCAGATCGCTGCAAAAAGCAGACGGGATTCGGGTCGAAGGGATTCAGACTGTGCAGGATGTTTTAAGATATATCCGGTAAAGAAAGAAGCCGTTAAAGAGGCAGACACTATCCATAATATAATGCAGACACTATCCATAATAAATAAAGAAATGGAAAATATAAAGGACAAAGCGGCGTGCTGTCGGCTTTGTCCTTTTTGCAGTTAGGGGGATTTTTCTCCGGGTGTCCCGAAGCTTTCCCGCAGTTGTCAGGGACGGTATTTTTTGTAAAGCCGTTCAAATGACGGAATACTTCGTTCAATCACATCATAAGGGACGCAGTAGGAAATACGCACGAAGCCGGGGCCTCCAAAGGCAGTACCCGGTGCCATAAGCAGACGTTCTTCCTTGGCACGCTCGCAAAAGCGGGCGTCATCCGGTTCAAGGGCACGCATAAACAGGTAAAATGCGCCGTCAGGGTGAATACAGTCGTAGCCGATGCCGGTCAGTGACTGATACAGTAAATCCCGGCTGCGTTCATAGATGCTGACATCCACAGTGGCATCCACACATTTTAAAAGCATTTTCTGCTGCAATGACGGAGCATTAACATAGCCGAGATAACGGATGGATGCTGTGATACCGGCAAGAATATTGTCAAAATCCGTCACATTATCCAGCATGGCAATATAGCCTACCCGCTCGCCGGGAATGGATAAAGTCTTGCTGTAAGAGTAGACGACAATCGTATCTTTATAGTATTTTGGAAGGTAAGGCACCTTAAGCCCGCCGTAGGCTAAAAGCCGGTAAGGCTCATCGGAGACAAGATAAATTGGATGACCGTACTCTTTTTCCTTGCGGCAGAGTATTTCAGCCACTTTTTTGATGGATTCTTCGGTATAAACAGCCCCGGTAGGGTTATTTGGCGTGTTGATAAAGACCATGCGTGTCCTCGGCGAAAGAGCGGCCTCAAATGTCTTTGGATCGGGCTGAAGCGTGGTCTGGTCACACAGTGCCGGTACAAGCCGTCCGTACATGGTTTCAACATAGCTTTTGTATTCCCAGAAGTAAGGCGCAAAAGTGACGACCTCATCATCGCGGTCAAGGAAGGTATTACATAAAATAGCAAGTGCCGATGCAGCTCCGCTGGTCATTACGATACCGTTTTGATCATAATTTAAGCCATAACGGCTGTTCAGGTGCTCTGCAATACACTGACGCACATCGGGATGGCCCACATTGGCCGGGTAGCCGTGCAGGGTCAGCGGGTCCTCAGAATCAAGGACTTCTTTCATAGACTCATTCACAATGGACGGCGGCGCCACATTGGGATTGCCAATACTGAAATTAAAAATATTTTCAGCACCATAGACTGCCGCAAGCTTCTTTCCCTCTTCAAAAATATCGCGGATACAGACGGCATTGTCCAACGATGCCTGCAAACGTTTAGAAATCATAAGTACTCCTCCTGTTGTAGTATGTGGTGTAAAAATCCTAAAAATATTATAGCGGTTTAACGCGTTAATGTAAACAAGAATTTTTCAAAACGGCAAAGCAGGCGTTGAATTTGAGTTTCATTTTTGCAGGCCGGGAAGACAGGCAGTAATTTTATAAATTACTGGCAATCCTTCCAAAACTCCATGACATTACGCATGAACGTGGCGGTTTCCCAGGCGCTGTGACGGGCCAGTGCGGACGGGAAGGATGGATGAACCGGCTTTTTGTCAGGAAGATGGAGAACGGAACGGCCATTTTTAAAATGCATCCCAACCCAAAAGATGACCCGCTGTTCATAGCCCTCCGGAATTAGCCGGTAGTAGCACAGCTCAGTGATATACAACGGCTCGGCTTCCGGCTGATGTAAAGGCTGGCATAAAATATTGGCGCCGGTAATGCCGATATTTCCGAAATCCTGCTTCGGAGGCTTGGGCATGCTGATGGAATTGCCGTCTAAGCCCTCAATAAAGCGTAGCTGGACCATACCAAAACCGACATCCTCAACGGCCATATCGGCATAATGACGAATATGGCCGCCGGGAAACCATGCCTTATAATATAAATCAGCCGGAGGATTAAAGTAATTCATAAAATGGGTCATAATCTGTGCATTACATCCGGGCATAAAGGTAGTTGCCATACCGAAGCCGACACCGTTTGGGAGGATACAGTACCCTGTTTTTAATGAATTACACCCGGGGACATCCATACGTTTTACAAAATCCTCGATAAGAAATCCCTGCGCCGGGTCGATGGGATTATTATATTCCGTAGCACGGATATTTTCTTCACTGGGCTGAGCCGGCCCGAGATGAAAATATTTGGCAAATGCCGAAGCCTCCTCCTCGGCTGTAAGTTCGCAGGAGAGCTGATATAATTCATTGCGGTCAGTAATGTCTGCGAACGCACGTCCGCAGTGCTTTACAAAAGGAATTGGATGCGCCGGGTCAAAGGGAATGTCCCATTTCCGGAGACTGCCTTCGCCGATGAGACTGTCTTTGCTGTTCATAAAATCGATCCTTTCTGAATATTTTTGCATACACCTGGTTTGGGGCATACACTTATTGGGGCCATACACTTGGTGAGACCGTACACTTATTGGGTCATACACTTGGTGGGGCCATACACAGCAGGTAACAAGCCGGACCGTATAAATTCCGGGCAATGCCTGATGCCATAGCCCGGGCGGCTAACGAGGGCGCCGGGCTTTGACAAAGCTTATATATTTATTTTATAATATTTAAGAGTGTTTTTGAAATAGCAAAAAGGAAATATAGTATTCCAAATTGGAAAATGGCGTTGCGTCAGGAGTGATACGTTGAAGCGGTTTAATTATTTTGATGTCAGTATGCAGCAGATACTTCTTTTTCTTTCCGTAGCACAGGAAAGAAACTTTTCAAAGGTATCTGAAAAAATGAATATTGCTCAGCCGGCGTTAAGCAAAAAAATAGCGGGGCTTGAAGAAACCCTTGGCCTGAAGCTTTTTGAGCGTGCCTCCCGGCCGGTGCGTCTGACTCCGGCCGGAGCATATCTGTTTTCGGAATGGACCGCTCTGCTGGAGGCTTATGAAAACTCGATTGAAAAGGCCTGTGATTTAAGAACGTCTGCTGAAGGGGGCATGAGTATCGGGTGCCTGGATTCACTGAATCCCCGATACTCATTTGCAATTCAGGCATTTTGTGAAGCCTATCCAAAGCTTAACTGCCGGGTTGAGTACTGCCAGTTTTCTGAAATGAGGCAAAAGCTTGTGGATGGCCATATTGATATGGCTTTCTGGCCGAGAAGCACAGAGACATCCTTTGGCGGCGATTTTTGCCATAAAGAGGTCTTTTCCAGCCCCATGCTTGTCTGTATGTTAAAAAACAATCCTCTGTCGGCGCAAAAAAGTATTACGATTCATGATTTGCGCGGTCAGAAATTTATCCTGATTTCTCCGGAAGAAAAAGCCGACAGTGCGGATTTTTTGCTCCGCATTTGCCGGAAGGCCGGATTTACACCTGAAATTGCCAGGTATGTCCCCAATGCCCACGCACTTATCCTGGCATTAAGGGGGCCGGATGAGGTTGTCCTGTGTGACCATTTCCTTTCAGGGATCGATCATCCTCAGATCGCTGTTTTTGAACTGGAAGGTATTCAAAGTATTATGGATGTGGTGTGGAAAAAGGATAATAAAAATCCGTGGCTTGCTCTGTTTGCTGAAAAGATTGGAGCATTTTTATAAAAGCTTAAGCTATGGATGTGCGGATAAAAATGGTTTGAAAACAAAAGAAATTTATGCTATATTAGTAGCGTCATTGTTTCAGCGGTTTTAGTCTTATGAAAGAAGTTATTTCAGAATAGAGGATATATGGCAACGATTGTTGATATTGCAAAAAAAGCAGGCGTTTCACCGGCCACCGTTTCGAGAGCATTGAAGAATAGTGCTGCTGTCAGCGAAGAAAAGAAACAGAGGATTTTTGATGCGGTGAAAGCGCTCGATTATAAAACCGAAAAGGTCCATAAAAGCTGCGAGGACCGTCAACGCATTGTTTTGATCACAAATATGGCGGATATTGATCTGATCAACGGAATAGAGAGTGCAATTAAAGAAAAGGGCTATTCGCTTTTAGTTATTACTGTCGGAATAGAAATTCAGACAATGGCAGAGGTCTATGATCAGCTGATATGTCTAAAGCAATTTGTTTCCGGAGTTCTGATCTATGGATTATTTTGTGATGAGAAGATCATAAAAACGATCAAAAAAGATTTTGCTGTTGTCGTTCTGGGCGACAATGAAATGTGCGGAACCTATATTGTGGGCATCGATAATATAGCTGCTTCCAGGGAAATGGTCAACGGTATTATTAAAAGGGGCTGCAAAAGGATCGCCCTGATCACCGGAGATCAGAAGAATGCAAGAGTGCGGACATTTTCCTATGAAAGAGAAATTGGCTATATGAAAGCGCTCCTGGAGGGCGGAATAAAATATGATCCGGGTATTGTCATGACAGGAGCAATCACGGAAGATGCCGGCTATGAACTGACCAAAAAACTGTTGGATAAAAATTGCGGGATTGATGCGATTTTCTGCATATCGGATGCGATCGCCCTGGGGTGTCTCCAGGCACTTCATGAGAGAAATATTGCTGTTCCAAAGGATATTGCCGTATGTGGCTTTGACAATACAAGAGCAAGCAAGTGGAGTATACCAAGGCTTACGACAATCGAGCAGAATCTGAACGAGAGCGGGGCGCGGGCTGCACAGCTGCTGTGTTCTCTTATTCATGGCGGGGACTATGAAAATTGCAAAATATATGTAAAAAATCGGATTACAGAGAATCTCTGTAATCCGATTTTTTACTGTGCATACTTGAATATGAATGATGCCAGGGCCCAAAGGTCTTTTGACCCGACCCTAATATCATATGAATATATATAAAGAGATGAAGCTGGTAAACCCAAACTCGGTTTATCAGCTTTTTTGTGAGATACGCCCGGAGGGCGGCTGCCGTGCTTGCACGGGCGGACATCCGACGGGCAACGGTCATCGAGTGGCAATGCCACGAGATGAGCGAGGTATCGCGATGGTTGGGTAGGGAAGGAATCTTCCCCTATCCGATCTTTGATGAAAAAACAAAGAATGAAAATGACAATTTTATGAAAAAATATGAAATAAATGAAAGATAATATGAAACAATATTGACCGAAAATGAAAAATATGATGATTTATAAATGAATCAAAAAATAGCCTGCAAATCCAAAAATAAAAGGAGAAGGGGGAATATTCAGGTGTCCTATATTATATCAAATGATTGTGTCGCATGTCAGAAATGTACAAGAGTATGTCCGGCGGGGGCAATTTACTTTGACGGGGAATTATTTACCATATCCCAGGATAAATGCATTTCATGCGGAAAATGTGCCGAAGTTTGCCATATTCAGGCGATACATGCTAATGAATGTCAGGAAAAAGCGGCAAGTGATGACTATCAGGAAAAAGCGGTAAATCATGAGTTGACTGCAAAAAGAAATTTGGAGCAAACATGCGACTTTCTTGTTATTGGCTCTGGGCCGGCTGGGCTTTGCGCAGCAGTGCGGATGGCAGAACAGGAGAATGTATTTGCATTGCAGGATACGCCGTTTGGGAAAATGGTGGATATGAAACCGGGAAAAGCATCCGCACCTTATGTTACTGCAAAATATATTGAAAGGGCAAAAGAGCTTGGGGTCGTATTTTATACGGAGACGCAGGCAAAAGAACTCAAGATTGAACAAAATCAGATCAAAAACGTGACCGCACAGAATGAGCGGGGAACGATGACAATTTTTTGCCGTGCCTGTATGATTGCCACCGAAAATATGTCGGCCAGTGATCAGATTGGACGTTTCGTGCCGGAATATGCAAAAGCGGCGCATAACAGAAATGCTCACAGAATGCCGGCCAACACTGGCGATGGCATCGCAATGGCTGAAAATGCCGGCATAACGATCGATGAAAAAGGTGTGGCATGTCATTATCTGGGAGCTATGCCGCCTTTCTTCGATGGCGATGTATTAAAGCAGGGAATGAGAGGTGAAGGCGTCAGAGTAAACTTAAACGGAGAGCGCTTTGTCAGCGAATGTGTGGATCGTTTTGAGGCTGTGACCTTATTGCTGCAGCAGCCCCAGGCCCTTTCTTATAATATTATCGATGCGAACATTCTGGAGCAGGATGTTCTTCCGACAATAAAATTAAGGACAGACATTGCGGGAAATCTGGCGTTGGGTATACCTCAGGAGGGAAAGTCTGTTCCGATGATTGATTTCATGGGATTTCCGGTGATGACAGATGAAAATGGAAAACCGCTTCCGTCGCCATTGCTTGATATTGGAGATCAAAACAATCTGGTTGTTGACAAGAAAAAGAGCGTATTAGAACGGCTGAAGTCCTACGTTTCATTAAAGAACCGTGTGGTATGTGTAGCAGATACCATCGAGGAGCTGGCCGGCCAGATGGGCGTTGATCCCCAAAAGCTGAAAAATACGATTACTCATTATAATGAAATGTGTGAACAGGGCTGCGACTATGATTTTGCCCAATATCCCAGGTACATGATTCCGATTGAAAAAGCGCCATATATCGCTATTAAATGTTATTTGGGTTCGGATGGTGCCTTTGGCGGTCTGTTTATCAATGAAAATTGCCAGGTGATGAATGACGGTATTCCGGTAGAAGGCCTGTATGCCGGCGGTGATGTCACTTCCGGAAATTTCCTTAAAGAGCACAATCGGCGTCTGGAGATTATTAATGATTATACATGGGCCAATGCCAGCGGCTTTATCGCTTCAAGACATGCTGCCGGATATTTAAAAACAGTGTAAATTAAAAGCTGGAGCAGCTTTCCGCCGCATGGCTGGGGGGATAACGATTCAGCCATGCATCTCGCGTTTGCGCTGCTTTGCAGCTTTCCGCCGCACACGCGGCTAAACGCTCGCTTACGGCTAAGCGCCGTATGTCCGCAGAGGCAAAACCACCTCAGCAAGTAAACTTGCGCCGGTCTTTTGCTTCTGCGGCCGCATGGCTGGGGGATAACTATTCAGCCATGCATCTCGCGTTTGCGCTGCTGGAGCAGCTTTCCGCCGCATACGCGGCTAAACGCTCGCTTACGGCTAAGCGCCGTATGTCCGCAGAAGCAAAATCACCTCAGCAAGTAAACTTGCGCGGGCTTTTGCTTCTGCGGCCGCATGGCTGAATAGTTATAAAAAATGAAAAAAATGGAAAAAAGGTGTTGACATACGGCGATTAACATGATAATATATGGAAGCTGTATGAGAGAAGCAAAGAAAAACAAAGCTTCGTAAAGACAATGAAAGTTTCTTGAAAAAGAAAAATAAAAAAATAGAAAAAAGTGCTTGACAAAAACTGACAAGTATGATAATCTACTAAAGCTGCTTGAGAGAGCGGCAAAGAAAAAGAACATTGATAATTAAACAATAAAACAATCCCGAAAATTCCAAAACATAACGTGATGGCGCATGCCAGAGTGTTATGGATCATGAGAGAATTTTTAAGAACAAAAACCAAGTAAAGAACGGGAATAACAACCAGTTGTTGTTCTGGTTCAGAATCAAAGCTTAAACATGAGAGATTGATCCTGGCTCAGGATGAACGCTGGCGGCGTGCTTAACACATGCAAGTCGAACGAAGCAGTTTCGATGAAGCCTTCGGGTGGAATTGAAATTGACTGAGTGGCGGACGGGTGAGTAACGCGTGGGTAATCTGCCTCACA
>CASFBR010000027.1 GCA_949292795.1 uncultured Eubacteriales bacterium | reverse complement strand
CCGCCGCGCAAAGGACTTTCGCCCGAGGTCATAGAAACCATATCGGAGTCCGGCGCGCACAGGCTCGTCTATGTGTCCTGCAATCCCGCCACTCTCGCGCGGGATCTCGCCGTTCTTGAAAAGCGCGGCTTTTCCGCGCTGAGCTGCTGCGCGTTCGATATGTTCCCGCGCACCGGGCACGTCGAGACGGTATGTTTATTGTCCAAACTTAATGCGAAGCAACATATCGAGATAAATTTGGATATGGACGAGCTTGATCTGACCGATGCGGAGAAGAAAGCTACCTACCAAGAAATCAAGGATTATGTGCTGGAGCACAGTGGCTTGAAAGTCAGCAGCTTGTATATCGCACAGGTAAAGCAGAAGTGCGGTATCATCGAGCGTGAGAACTACAATAAGCCGAAGTCTGAGGACGCTAAACAGCCCGGGTGCCCGCCGGATAAAGAAAAAGCAATCAAGGAGGCATTGAATCACTTCGGCATGATTTAAGGAGGGCGAAGATGGTGTGCTTTAACAATTTTCAAAAATATATTGACGAGCATATGACCGGAAAAGTTACAATTGGAAAGAGTGGGGCGAGTGTATATGAGCTGGATCATATATACATAGCAAAGCATATCCGGCGTAATTTGATGCAGTCTGGTGCTGATTGGGATTCCTATCGGCGTGAAGCGCAGTTTTATTCGTCTTTCACATCTGAAAACTTCTCTTTTCTGCCGAAGGTATATCATTGCAGCCAGACGGATGATGAAATTCAACTCATCATGGAAAAATACTGTCCGGTCAACAGATATAATCTGGATGATACCATGCTGGAAAAAGTTTTTGATGTGTTGGCTCAAATTCATAATATGACGATTCCAGAGTTCTTACCTAAAATGGATACAGGCGCATTACAGCTTGAAGAAGATGAAATCAATCAATATTTGAGTGGTTGGTGTGATGTGATCAGAGAGCATGGTGATGTTTTTTCAGAGAGTGATCTCATCAAGATAGGAGAGAACATAAATACGATCAATAAACTGGCATATACTCCAAAGAAAATGATCTGCCATGGTGATTTTCATTTCGATAACTTATTAACAGATGGCAAAGGAAATATTATTGTCTGTGACTGGCAAAACGTTAATAGCGGTCATGTGTCAGGTGACATATCTTTTTTTCTAAGCAGATTATCTGCCGATGGATTCGAAATCAGCAAAGAAAAAGCTATTCAAATGTATTGTCGATTTGCGACCGCTGATATAACGCATAATGAAATTTCAATGCAGATGAGTTTGGCTAATCTTAATACTTCGTTTATCCACTGGCACAACTATCTTCGAGGATGTTCGATAGAGAGGGTACGGGGAATTTGGGATAAAATGATCGAGGATGCAGAGTATCTTTACAGTATGTGTGTCCGCTGATTACATCGTTTTGAAAGCACAATATGATGGCATATATTGGTTATGTAAAAGCATTTGCCAAATGATGAGAGTGTGATAGGTATGGAGAAACTAAGGAAATTTGACGTAAAGCAACTGAATATTGTAAATATTACTCCGGAACTTCTCAAGGACTTTGCTCATTATCAAAAGATTACGAAAAAATGGGTAAAACGGGACAATGTATGGGCGCTTACAGAAAGCGTGGGAAAATTCAGTTCTTCCAGATACGGCAGCCCGTTTCGCACCGTAACGCCGTTTTCATCCTCTACATAGGCGGTCATGCGGTCGGTATCCACCACCAGCGTTTCGCCCGCCGCAAGGGTGGCGTTAACGATCTTTAATTCCTGCCCGTTGGTGGTGATGCTGATATAGTTTCCTGCTGCGGAGGTAATTTCTCCCTCAATGCGGTAGATGGGATTGGACTCCATGTTCCCGGTATGCCGGGTTATGGTATGACTGCCCTCCGCCGTGATAGAGAAGGTTTCATCCTCGATGGCGTAGCCAAAGGGGTCAGGGCAGAAAAAGGTCAGCTCAAAGCTGCCGGAGGAGCGCAGGTGCTGCCGGAGCCGGGTTTGCCGCAGGGTTTGTGAATAAATTCAAGGGCAACAGCTATGTCCGTGATGCTGTCGTAAACGGCGGCAGCCCGATGGGCGCGGGCGGAACGGTCGGTTTTGTGGGACGTGCCTTTGTGGCGGCATTGCCGCACGGAACGGCGCAAAGCTGACGGGGTAACGGCGCTGGTGGAAGGGACGGACTACAGCTATTCCGACGGCGTGCTGACGGTCAAAACCACAACGCCTGTAGTGATTGGGATGAACAATAGTTCGACAAGCACAGACGAAGTTATTATCGCGGACAGTACAAATGGTGCGGTCGATATCACTTTCGATAATATCAGTATTGATACGGCGA
>CASFBR010000026.1 GCA_949292795.1 uncultured Eubacteriales bacterium | reverse complement strand
GGCTACTGGTTTGCCACAGATTTGTTTGTGGAATGTGAGGAAGCGCCGAAGCTTCTGGACGGCTGCTGCGGCCTGCTTTCCTATGACGGTATACGCAAGCCTGCATTTTATGCTTTTGATTTTATGAATCATCTTGAGGAGCTGCTTTTGGGACGGAGCAAGCATATGATGGTTACGTCCAACGGCTACGATAGCTATACGATCGTATGCCATAATTATAAGCATATGGATGTTCAGTATTTTCTCAGAGATGAACAGGAAGTGACAGTGGAGGAGATACCCCTGCTTTTTCCGGATACGTCCCGGCTGAAGCTTAATATCCGTATCAATCATATAAAAAACGGTTTTTATTATATCAAAACCCACAGTGTGTGCGCGCACAGCGGAAGCGTACAGGATGAATGGAAGCGCATGGGCTTTATTGAAAATCTCGGCCGTCAGGATATGGATTATCTGCGCGGCATCTGTGTGCCGCATATTACGGTTTTTGAATATCCGGTGAAAAACCATACGCTTGAGATCACACTGACACTGGATGCGCAGGAAATCCAGCGCATCCATATTTACCGTCAGCTTCGCGAGTAAGCGGGAACAGCGATACATAACGCTTTCCCGCCCGGCTCCGCCGGCCTGGATGCGGTCTCTGGGAAAAATGATTAAAATTTTGATGTTCTTTTGACCTTATCTTTGCAAAATGCCTTTTGCAGGCAAAGCAGGGGGGCAAAGTGAGGTAAAATCTCTGTTCTTTAAAAAAAAATCATGCAAAATGTCAAAAAAAATAATAATATTTTGTCGTTCATGGAAATGCAGCTGGATATTTCTTAAGAATGTATCAAAATAAAGTAAAAACCTCCGTTTAAGTGTGCAATTTTTTGAAAGATAAATGTAAGATTTGCACATATAATAGACCTATCAAGAAACGAAGATGTCCAAATCGCAAGAAAGCGGATATTTTCCAGGAAAAATGGAGGTAATTCACATGAAATTGAAAAAATTACTTGCTGTAAGCGTAGCAACAGCAACAGTTGCGGCATCATTGGCAGCATGCGGCGGTTCCGCAGATGCAGATACAAGCGCAGCAGCTGACAGCGCAGCATCCACAGAAGCAGCAGCTGATACCACAGCAGCAGCTGACGACAGCGCGGCAGCAGATGACAGTGCGGCAGCCGATGCAGGCAGCACAGGAACTGCCACAGCCGGTACACATAAGGTTGGTTACAACTACTTTGGACCTGGTTCCTATGCACTTCAGGCACTTGCAGACAACCAGCAGTTTGTTTTCGATGCTTTCGGCGATGAGACACAGTCCATCAGCGCAGACTTCCAGGTAGATAAGATCGTACAGGATATTGAAAACCTGATTTCCTCCGGCTGCGAAGGCCTGGTTATCTGGCTTCCGGCGGACAACCTGTATCAGACCGTTATTGATATTTGTACAGAAGCAAAGGTTCCTTTCGTATTTGCCGATAAGGTTCCTTCTGATCCTGCAATCAAAGAAGCTTTGATGAGCAACGAGTATTTTGCCGGCGCTGTTGGCCCTGCAAATGCTGAATATGGTACATTGATTGCCGAGTACGCTCTGGAACAGGGTTATACAAGCTGCATCATCTCCACAGGTGCACAGGGTGACCCGACAGACACACCGCGTATCGAAGCTTTTACAGAAACATTTGAAGCAGGCGGCGGTACAGTAGAACAGGTTGTTTATACAGACTCTCAGGATAATATCCAGCCTTATACAGAGAACGCTTTGATTGCATATCCTGATGTTGACTTCGTTTATGGTACTGGTTCTGATTTCGGTATTGGCGCATGTGCAGCCGCTGAAAACCAGGGCCTTGATACAAAGGTTCTGACTTCCGGTCTTGACAGCGGCGCTCTTGACCTTCTGTCTGACGGAACTCATATGGAATTTGTAAACGGTGACTTCTGGGTAAGCGGTACATTTGCAGCAGTTCTTCTTCAGAACTACCTGGATGGTAACCCAATCAAAGATGCTGACGGCAATCCGGTATGGATCGACAATATTATGCCTTTCCAGGTTTCCGCAGATCAGTACGCTGATTTCCAGGCAACCTTCATTGACGGCGATTTCTATTCTGCTGATGAGATCAAGGCAATGGACGGCATTACATACGATGACTTTATGAACATCGTTAACAGCTACTCTCTGGAAGAAAGAGTTGCAGCTCATCAGTAATTCGTGAATATGTCAATTAATAGAAGAAGGTAACCCCGCAAGGGGTTACCCTTCTATATCTAAAGATTTAAAGGAGGTACCCTTATGGCTGCAAAAGCAGTGAAAGCCGGCACCGACCAGAAAAAAATACGTTTGAGAAATCAGATCATTGTCATCGGCATCATTGTCGTTCTGTTTATTATTTCAAATTTCTTCACTGAAGGAAAGCTTTTCAGACCGAATAATATCCGTACAATTCTCACTCAGGTAACGTATCCGTTAATGGTTGGCCTTGGTATGATGTTTATTTTTACCACAGGTATGATCGATCTGTCCGTAGGCGCACAGGTTATCCTTGCTGCCAACGTAGGCGCGATCGCTGTTCAGATTTATGGTCTTGGCTATCCCGGCCTGATTATCGGGACGGTCGTGACACTGATCATCACTGAATTACTCTGCACATCATGTTCGCTTTTCCTGAAGATTCCATCCTGGGTGGCAGGTCTTGGCTGTGCCCTTGTGTTTGAGGCGCTTGGCGTGCTACTGGTCGGCTCATATGCAGACTCTCTCGGAACTGCGATCGTACAATTAAAGGAGTGCAAGACACTTGGTTCTTTCCCTGTGATTTTTATCATCGCAGTTGTTGTTGCGATTATTGCTTACTTTATTTTTAACCGTACACGTTTTGGCTTCAATCTGCGCGCCATCGGCGGCGGCGGAGAGGTTGCAGAGGCCATGGGTATCAACCGCAAAAAGACCATCATCATGGCAGCAGTCATTGGTGCTGTGATCATCGCCATCGGCGGCATTACTCAGTTAAGCTATACCGGCCGTTTTACACCGACCAGCGGTATGGGCAGCTTAAGCGGTATTTTCAAATCGCTGGCTGTTGTGCTGATCGCAGGCTCCTTCTCCCGTATTTTCAACGATGTAGTTGGCTGTGCAATCGGTGCATTTATTGTTGCTGCCCTGTTTAACGTATTGACGCTCCTTGGCGTACCTTCCGGTACCGGCCAGGATATTTGTCTGGGCATTGTAGTTATGCTTTGCGGTATTCTCTCTGCTCTGCATTATAAGGGGGTTCAGAAGTAATGGCAGAAGAAATGTTAAGAATCGAAGGTGTCAGCAAAAGCTTTGGACCCACAAAAGCAAACAAGGATGTCAATCTTGTTCTTAAAAAAGGTATTGTTTTAGGACTTGCCGGTGAAAATGGCTCCGGTAAATCCACGCTGGCTTCCATGGTCTGTGGAATGCAGAAAAAGGACAGCGGTAAATTTTATAAAAACGGCGTTGAATACGATCCGTCAAGCCCTGCGGATGCGGCAAAGCACGGCATTGCCATGGTTGTGCAGGAGCTTGGTGTTGTTGGAAATCTCCCGGGCGTTGTGAATATGTTCCTTGGAAAAATGGATAAATATACAAAGGGCCCGCTTGTTGATCTGAAAGCAATGCACAAAGATGCGGATGCGGTTTTTGAGAAATGGGGCCTGCCTAAAGTGCCGCTGGATGTGGCCGCAGGGACATTATCCATCGAGCAGAGAAAGATCATGGAGCTTGCAAGAGCACTGATCACGGACCCGGATTTCCTTGTGCTGGATGAGATTTCCCAGGCTCTTTCTCAGGATAACCGTGAAGTTTTATATAAGTTCATTAATAATTTCATTTCCCAGGGAAGAACGATCCTGATGGTTACCCATGACCTTGAGGAAATGGTGGAAATCTGCAATGAGATCGCAGTGCTTCGTGACGGTGTGATTGTAGAGAGCAAGCCGTCCAAGGAATATTCCATGGATGAGTTAAAGCGTCTGATGATCGGCCGTGAGGTTTCCGGTGATTACTATCGTGATGACCAGGAGGAATCCTATCAGAAGGAGGTCATTCTTTCCGTAGAAAATCTTAACGTTCCCGGAAAGTGCGAAAATATCTCCTTTGAGCTTCACAAAGGCGAAATCCTTGGTATCTGTGGTCTGTCCGATGCCGGTATTCATGAAGTCGGCAGTGCGATCTTTGGCCTTGAGGAAGGCCGTACCGGTACGATCACTGTGCGCACAGTGAATAAGGTGCTTAAAAAGCCGGGCGATATTATCAAGACTCACGGCGCATATCTTTCTAAAGACCGTGATGCGAACGGACTTATGCTGGATGCGTCCATTGGCGATAACCTGATTCTTCCGTCCGCCCGCGAACTGTCCGGCACTGCCGCTTTCTTAAGCCCGGTAAAATCAAGAAACCTGGCTCAGAAAGCATCGGAGGCATTTGAGATCAAGTCAACCGGTCTGCGTCATATTGTACGGCGCTTAAGCGGCGGTAATAAGCAGAAAGTTAACTTAAGCCGCTGGCTTGTAAAGGACCTGGATTATATTATCCTTGACTGCCCGACCCGTGGTGTGGATATTGGCGTTAAAGCTTATATTTACAGCGTTCTTAGAAAAGCAAAGGCTGAAGGCCTTGGAATCATCATGATTTCAGATGAGCTTCCGGAGGCTATGGGTATGGCTGACCGTATTCTCGTTATGAAGAATCATAAATATGCAGCAATGCTGTCGAGAAATACAGACTTTACTGAGGATAAGATTATGGAGGTGATGCTGTGATGTCGAAGTCAAAAAAAGGCAGCTTTAATATTAATACATGGCTCCCTGTCATCATCTTTGTGCTGGTTGCCGTTATCTTTGGAATCGCCACAAAGGGAAATCTGTTTACCTCAACGAACCTGATGAACCTGTTTAACCAGTCCGTACCGACGATCATCGCCGGACTTGGTATGCTGTTTGTCGCCGCTATGGGAAGTACCGATATTACCTGTGGTGTTATCGTAGCGTTAGTCGGATGCTACGGCCTGATGGTTTCCACCAATGTCAGCCCGATTCTTATGATCCCGGTATCTTTGCTCATCGGTCTGGCTTCCGGCCTGCTTCTTGGCTATATCAATGCAAAGCGTAAGGTATCCTCCTTCATGGCCTCTCTGGCAATGCTGATGGCTTACCGTGCTGTTGTGAACCTTGTACTGAGCAATACATCGTTCTACCTGCCGGATTCTCTGGCATTTATTGACAGCCTTGCATTTAAGATTATTTCCGTGATCGTTATGATCGCCATTATCGTTTATATTTTCCACTATACACGGTTTGGCGTATATGTGAAGGATATTGGTGAAAATGAAGTTGCTGTACAGCATACCGGTGTTAACGTGGATATGATTAAAATCGCTGCGTTTGCCGTATCCGGTCTTATGGCTGCGTTTGCCGGTATCTATATGGTTGCCCGTCTTGGCGGTACAAATAATACGATCGGTACCGGTTTCGAGATGAAGGTTATGATGGCTCTGTTCATCGCCGGCGTTCCGGTACAGGGTGGTGTCGGCTCCAAAGTATACAAGCTGATCTTAGGCGCCGTTATTATCAATATGCTTGAAAATGGTCTTGTACTTTGCGGTACAAGCGGTGCAGTGACCCAGCTTGTGCGTGGTCTTGTTCTTCTGGCTGCAGTTGCACTGACCGCATATATTGGCAAACGTTTTGCCAATGTAGGCGTTGAGGCTGCTCGCAATCAGAAGGAGACTGCGGAAGAAGCTTCAAAATAATCATTATTTTGCCAACGGTTTTACCGTATTGCCATTATTTAAATGTCCTCTTACCTATACCCTAAAAAAGGCGGATGCATTGTCATCCGCCTTTTTTAAACAATATATCTGGCAAGCGCACAGCTCTGTCCGGTCGGTGCTGAGCCGAAATTATACGAAAATTATACACTATACGAAAATCATACGATGATCAGACGTCTCTTGTTGACGTGGTGGCCAAACTCCGGCATGAAAACAATGTTTTCCTTGTCCGGGTCCATGTTATCCTGCATGATCGGCGGCATGTAGGAGGATGTAAAGCAGAAGCCGTAAGTAAGATCATGGAAGCCCTGGGAAAGGCCGCCTTCCTTTGGAACCTTAAGTACAGCCAGCTCTGTGGTGGCCCAGTGCACATCCATGTTGGACTTCATTTCTTCATAGGTGTAGTCGACACCTTTAATATTCCAGATAATATCCTTCCGGTCAAACCTTTCGCCGTCCACATACAGTGTGCCGGGGCGAAGCTGGCTTAAAAATACACCTCTGTAATAGGGAAGGCGGATTTTAAACTGAAAACCGGTAACCTTATCGCCATCTTTAATATTTCTAAAGCCTACGGACTGAATGACTTCTCTTTCAAGCATTGTATGCAACCTCCTTAATCCCCAATGTAGCGTTTCAGCATGATGTGCTGTTTTCTGAGTGTCTGTCCAACCTCGTAGCCAGGCTCATACTTGTCAGCGCCTTCATATTCGCTGAGCAGATAGCCGTCCCACTGATGCTCTTTCATGATGTCGATGATTTCCTTGAATGGGATCGTTGTTTCTTCAAAGTCATCGGTCATATGGTTGAACTTTGCGTGGCAGCAGTAAATGTAAGGAAGCAGCGGGATCATTTCCTCAGGCTTGCTGTTCTTGAAATTCGGAGACTTGTGTTCGCCTTCCTCAAAGTGATTGCGGAATACACTAAAGTCAATGTTTAAACCGAAATTCTTCGTGCCGGTCTGCTCGATAAATTCAACATAGTCATCGATCATTTTGGAATTTAATACACTTGGAGTATGGATTTCCGGGCACATGCGGATGTTTAATTCCTCGGCCAGAGGCAGCGCCATCTTGATGATTTCACGCCAGTTTTTAACCGGCTCAAGATCGCCGTTGATAACCGGCATTTTTGTACGCATGACGGTGAAACCAAGCTTTCCGGCAAGCCGAATATCTCTGGCAAGCATTTCATAGGATTCCTCGGTTGTCAGCTCTCTGAAGCCAAGAACACGGGAATCGATCCAGTTGCCATATTCAACAGGTACGATCTCATACTTGTCTAACAGCTTGAACCAGTTGTCCAGCCATTCTTCAGATGGTGTTGGATAATTGTCAATGTGGGTGTTGGCCAGGATTTCCAGGCCATGAGCCCCCATATCATACATATCCTCAAAGCAGTCTTCAAGATTTTTTGTCATGCCGTATTCTGCGGAATAGCTGTATAAGGAAATTCCGCGCTTCGGGCCTTTGCGGTTGTACTGATACATTAAATGCTCCTCCTTTTGACTGTGAACATAACGTCCGCATTGCGTTTTGGGGCAGCGGATATGTTCTTCATGTTATTTTGTACTTACAGTTTATCGGAATAGAGCTGGAATTTCCATACATAAAGTGGTAAGATAATATGGATGAAACGCATCTTTTTGGAGGTGAATTTATGGATGTAATGATGGTTGGCCGTTCCAATGGGCGCCTGAAGGATTACCCGATGCATCAGCACGGCTACTGGGAGATCATTTTTAATGATCACGGCGTCGGAACACTGACGGTGGAAGATACGAGCTTTGCGTTTGAGGCCGGGGACATTACGGTTATCCCCCCGGGGACGCTTCACAAAAAAGAAGCTTCCGATGGATTCAGCGATATTTGTATGTTTATTAAAGACTTTCGCCCGGTGGGCGGCAAAGGCTTCCGCATGTTTTGCGATGACCGCGAAGGGACGGTCCGTCAGCTTATGGAGCTGGCGTGGCGGTTTAATCAGGGCGGGAGCGTCTATGAGCAGGCGATTTTAAATGCGCTGGGCGATCTGCTGTATCAGGTGCTTGTGCTGTTCCATGTAAAAAATCAGCGCAAGGACCCGCGGCTTGAAGGGATAATGGAGCGGATGCAGGATCATTTTAATGACCCGGATTTTGATCTGGCTGCCGCCCTTGAAACAACCGGCTACTGTAAAGGGTATTTCCGCAGGATTTTTAAGGAATTTACGGGCGTGCCTCCGGTGATCTATCTTCAGCAGCTTCGTATCGATTATGCCAAGTCTCTGATGGATCAGTACGGACATAGCCGCAGCATTAAGGATATAGCGGCATCTTCGGGCTTTAAAGACCCGCTTTATTTTTCCAGGATTTTTAAAAAGCTTGAAGGCCAGAGCCCCAAAGCGTACATGAAGCAGCAGTATGCCTGTGATGTAGAGATGATACGCATGGGCGAGACCGGGGAAGCGTCACCGGGAGCGAGTCATATGCTTCCGGCATATACGACAGACAGGAGGACTTGCAATGAAAGATAACAGACAGGAGGACTTGTAATGAAAAATAAAAGAACATGGTCAGACCTGCTGCGGCGCTATATTTTCTTTGCGGCCGGGCTTGCGGTCATGGCCTTTGGAGTTGCATTTTCAATCAAGGCAGAGCTTGGAACATCGCCGATTTCGAGCCTTCCGTATGTGCTGAGCCTGATGACACCGCTGACCGTGGGAAATATTACGATTGTCATGCATGTTGTTTTTATATTGCTGCAGATGCTTATTCTCGGGAAGCAGTACGAATGGATACAGCTGATCCAGCTTCCGGTGGCGATCGCCTTCGGGTATCTGACAGACCTTGGCGTCTGGGCCGTCCAGGGCATCCATTATCAGGGCTATGCACAGCAATGGCTGCTTTGTATTTTGGGGATTGGGCTCGTAGGTATCGGCGTCAGCATGGAAGTGACCGCGAATGTGGTGACGCTGGCCGGTGAAGGCGTCGTGCTTGCCGTATGCAAACGGTTCAACCGGATTTTCGGAAATATGAAGATTGCCTTTGATGTGACGCTTGTCGTGCTTTCATGTATTTTATCGCTTATGTTTCTTCACGGGCTGTACGGCGTCCGCGAAGGTACGGTTGCCGCCGCCCTGTGTGTTGGGATCGTCGCCCGTTTTTTTAATAGCCTATTCAAAAAAATACATATCGATAAAATACTCTGATACTCTTGTATACGTTACGATTGTCCGATATAATTTACAATGAAAGTAAAAGGCAGGAGGAATTTGTTTATGGCAACTTTTTTAGTAAATTTTGTTTCAGAGTCTTTAGGCCGCAGTGTCAGCCTGAATGTGATATTGCCAACGGATAAGATGTATTTTCCGGGGATGCCAAAACGTCCGGAAGGAAAGCCTTATAAAACGCTGTATTTGCTGCACGGCGTTCTCGGAAACTATACCGACTGGCTTCATGGAACACGCATCCAGCGCTGGGCGGAGGAAAATGACCTGGCGGTCGTGATGCCGTCGGGAGATAATGGCTTTTATGTCGATCAGCCGTGGAATTGTAGTTATTACAGCCGTTTTATCGGCGAAGAGCTGGTGCGTTTTACCCGCAAGACATTCCCGCTTTCCCATGACCGGGAAGATACCTATATCGGAGGACTTTCCATGGGCGGCTACGGGGCTTTGTACAACGGTTTAAAGTACCATGAAACCTTTGGCTGTATTGCCGCGCTTTCATCGGCGCTTGTTGTGAATGAATCCATGCTTTCGCGCACCGATGATGTACCGATTTTTATCGAAAGCAGAAGCTATGCTACAAGCTGCTTTGGACAAGATCTACAAGCAGCGTTAAAGAGCGATGTTAATCCGAAGGTGCTGGCCGCCCGTCTGGCCGCTCAGAAAGTGACGTTCCCAAAGATTTTTATGACCTGCGGCAAGGATGACAGCCTGCTGGGCGTCAATGAAGATTTTGCAGAATTTCTTAAGAGTCATGGGATTGATGTTCACTTTGAGGTGGCTAAGGGTAACCACGAATGGGATTTCTGGGACCGCTCGATTAAAAAAGTGTTAGACTGGCTGCCGCTGGAACATTCCGGCCTGGGGATGAACAGCGGAAATGTGGGCATCTAAAGTATAGGAAGCTATAAATGCAAAAATCGAAATGAAAGTTATAAATAATCCAATGAAAAGAGGCAAAAATAATGATTCAGGAAAGACTTCAAAAGCTGCGTCAGAAGATGCAGGAAAGTGACATTGCGTATTATATTGTGCCGACGAATGATTACCATTTATCGGAATATGTCGGCGAGCATTTTAGCGCGCGCAGGTATATGTCCGGTTTTACCGGTTCCGCCGGCGTTCTTTTGGTGGGCATGGATATGGCCGGGCTCTGGACCGACGGCCGCTATTATATCCAGGCGCAGCGCCAGCTTGAAGGAAGTACGATCGCACTGTTTAAACAGGGCAGTGAGGGCGTGCCGCCGATGGAAGATTATCTGAAATCCGTGTTAAAGGACGGCGAAAATATTGGTTTTGACGGACGGGTCATGCCAGCCTCCCAGGGATGCGATCTGGAAGCTTTTGCCCGTGCCCATGGCGGCCGCGTGATCTATGACCGTGACCTTGTGGGTGAAATCTGGGAGGATCGGCCGGAGCTGTCCTGCGAACCGGCTTTTTTGCTTGAAGAAAAGTATGCCGGCGAGACGGCGGCACAGAAGCTTGAGCGTGTGCGTCAGGCTATGAAAAAAGCCGGCGCCGATTACCATGTGCTGACGATGCTTGATGACATTGCCTGGCTTTTAAATATACGGGGCAATGATATTGCCTGCAATCCGGTGTTTTTGGCCTATGCAGTAGTGGCGCAGGACTGTGTCTGGCTGTTTACCGATGCACGCAGGTTTGATGAAGGGCTTCGGGCATATTTGGATGAAAATCATGTCAATATTCTGCCTTACAATGATTTGTATAATTGGCTTGCAAAAATGCCGGGAGATGCGTCGGTTATGTATAACCGCCTTAAAATCAATTATGCGATTTGCAGGGATATTCCCGAAGAAGCGGCGATTATTGACTGCGAGAATCCGACAATGCTTATGAAAGCATGTAAAAATCCGGTGGAGATTGATAACCTGATCCGCGCCCATGTCAAAGACGGTGTGGCTGTGACGAAGTTTATGTATTGGCTAAAAACGAATATCGGAAAAATCCCGATGACGGAGATTTCCGCCAGCGATTATCTCGAAGAATGCCGTAAAGCTCAGGAAGGCTATATTGAGCCAAGCTTTAACACGATTTGCGCGTACAAAGCCAACGCGGCTATGATGCATTACAGTGCCGGCCCGGACAGCAATGCGGTGCTTAAGCCGGAAGGATTGCTGCTTGTGGATTCCGGCGGACAGTATTACGAGGGGACGACAGATATTACCCGTACGTTTGCCCTGGGGCCGGTATCAGATGAAATACGGATGCATTACACTGCGGTTCTTAAAGGGATGCTCAATCTTGCCAATGCCCGGTTTCTGTACGGCTGTATCGGGATGAATCTGGATATTCTGGCTCGCGGGCCGATGTGGGACATGGGGATCGATTATCAATGCGGCACAGGACATGGAATCGGCTATCTTCTTGGCGTCCATGAGCCGCCCAACGGTTTTAGATGGAAGCGTGTGCCGGAGAGGGATGATTCCGCTGTCCTTGAGGAAGGTATGGTGACCAGCGATGAGCCGGGCGTTTATATTGAAGGCAGCCATGGTATCCGCATTGAAAATGAACTTGTATGCCGCAGGGGCGAGAAAAATGAGTACGGACAGTTTATGTATTTTGATACGATTACGATGGCGCCCATCGATCTGGATGTTATTGATACAAAGTATATGACAGCGGTGGATTTAGAGCGGCTTAACCGGTATCACCACCAGGTTTATGAAACGATTGCTCCGTATTTGACAGCGGAAGAACGTCAGTGGCTTAAGGAATATACGCGGCCATTAAGCTAATAGCCGTGTGATCCGGCGGGAGAGAAAAGCTATCATGGAAATGGTTCCGGACGCGTAGGATAAAGCTAAAAGAATAGGATGCATAAGCTAAAAAGAATATGGGAATCTTAAAGTGTGTATTTAAAATCATATTGAAAAGAGGTCAGGCATCTTGGATTATTTTAAAGCCTTTTTGATTGGAGGGCTGATCTGTGCGCTTGTTCAGATGCTCATGGAAAAGACAAAGCTTCTCCCGGGAAGGATCATGGTGCTGCTCGTCTGTCTGGGCGTTGCTTTAGGCGCTCTGGGACTGTACCAGCCGCTGATCGACTTTGCCGGTGCCGGTGCTACAGTCCCTCTAAGCGGATTCGGCTACACACTGTGGACAGGTGTCCGGGACGCTGTCAATAATGAAGGATTTCTTGGGATTTTTAAAGGCGGCTTTGGCGCCTGTGCAATCGGCATCAGCGCATCGCTGCTGCTGGGATTTTTCGCGTGTCTTGTATTTAAACCGAAAACAAAAAAGTAGCATTATGCGACCGATAAGGCCGGGGAGAGACAAGTATGTTTTCCCCGGCCTTATCCGGTATACGAGTATGAAGCATTTTATTTCATGCGGCGGCATATGATACTTTGTGTCGTGCGGCGGCATATGGTACTTTGTGTTATGCAGCAGCATGTGATGCTTTATGTCATGCAGCGGGAGACGATCGGTTTTATGAAATGAGACTGCAAAGCTGTTCGTACCAGCGCTGTGTCTGTGACGAATCCGTGCTGTTTATAAAAACAGTCTGTTGTGCAAGCTGTATTTTTATGACTGGTGTTTTATTTTTATAGATGAACATCATTGTATTTCCGCTAAATTCGCCCTGGAAGTGGCCGATCAATACCCGGTCGGTATCTCCGCCGTTTGTCCGGCGAAAATATTCATCAGGCAGAGCATCTATCAGCTTCAGGCTGCGGATATCGTCTGCAAAAAAGGAACAATCGTAAAAGGCATAGTCTACTGTAACGGCGTCATCATTAACGGTGAGCGTTACCGATGCACTATCCAGCCTAAATAAAGTAACGCCAATACCGATACATAAAGCAATCGCGGCGATACAAAGAATGGCGGAAGCGCCAAGCAGCCATTTGGCTGCCGGATGTGCCATATTCATTGTGTAATTTGTAGCGCACATCCGGTTCTGAATCAACAGATGGCGGTCCTGGGGATTAAAGTACCATCCGTTTTTCCAGTATTCATCATCATCAACAAGCAGAGGTTTGGCATCATTGCCTAAAAGCGCTGACCGGCGCCGAAAAATATGGATAATGCCAATAATAATCGCTGAAGCACCAGCCAGGTCGATGAAGGCGTAAATCATATAATCTGAAAATGCCGGACGGCCGGACCGAAGCATGGAAAGGATCAGGTACAGACCGGCTGCGGCCGAGATGACATCTGCAATCACAAGGGCGAGCGTCCAGGTATGTTTTTCAAGATAATTGATCGCTTCATTGACCGTACTTTCCTGACTGTATACATTATTTTTACGGGTCGCAAGGCACTGGTGGAGCGCCAGAAAGAATACAGGCAGCAGTGTAAAGCATAGTAAAAACAGACAGCCGCCGGGAACCAAACATAGCTTTAGACGAAGTGCCGGTATACTCCAAAATATTACCCATAAAAGCAGAGGTAGGAGATGCCATTTCCATGAACATGGAAAGTGACCGGCCCTGGCGGTAACGCGCGTGTCAACAGCAAGTCCTGGATGTGTCTGCCCGATAAACCAGTTTTTACGGACTTTGAGAGCATACATACGGCGCTGGGCACGAATGAGCAGGATGTTTAAAACAATGCAGTATCCGATCAGCCAGATCGCCCATAATAAAAGGCCGATACCGCTTTGAAATGCGCAGACGGCGCAGGCTGTAAGGCCGATGACAAGGTTTATCCATTGGAAACGGCGCAGCCCGATTGTGTAGGCACGGGTCAGTGCCAGAAGGCTGTCATCCAAGACGGCGTCATCCGGAACATGCATACCGAGGATCATGCCGTTTTTTCGTTCGGGTTTTCCGGCATAGACATAGCTGCATATGCCGACCACACTGATCGTAATGAGGATGAAAAAAACACATAAAATGGCGTTAATCATGGATTACACCTCCTTCAGATAAAGGGAAGAAGGATGCATCTGTCCGAAAATGGTTTTGCATATGGATAGAAATTCCTGCTCTTTCATTCCCTTAAGACAGGCCTGAGCGGCTAGAAGTTCAAGTTCTTCCGTCAGTTTTTCCCGGTAGGCCGCACTCTGATTCTGTACAGGCGCAACGGTTGCTCCGTGCCGGCGGTCAATATCAATAAAGCCCTCCGATTTTAGAAGCTGATAGGCTTTATTTACAGTCATCATATTAACGCCGATGTCCGACGCCAACTGGCGGACTGTGGGGAGCTGTTCGCCGCTGACAAGCATACCGTGTCCGATGCCCATGACGATCTGATTGCGCAGTTGGATGTAGATCGGAATCGGACTTTTTGTATCAAGTTCGATCAGCATGAGATCACCTTCTTTGTATTATTTGTATTATATATAATAATACAAATAATACAAAAAGTCAATGAAAAAGCGGTATTTCAGCATCGTCCGGGAATGCCAAACAATTTTGCATTGAAAAAAAGAGACTGCATCCGTTTTCGGATGCAGTCTCTTTGTGCCCAGGCATGTCTGACCCGGGATAAATGCTTTAAATTCAGCCGGCCGGGTCCGGGGTGATCGTTGTTGTGCCGCCGCCGGGATTGGTTGTCGTGCCAGTGCCAGTTCCAGTTCCAGTTCCGTTTCCGGAATCCGTTGTTGTACCGTCCCCGGTACCGCTTTCAGATTCGGATTCCTGCGGGAGACATGTACAGTAATAAGATGGAAGTGCACTGCGGTCATATATATAGTAAATATTTGTAGAATTTTCCCCTGCAAGACCCTGGCATACGCCACATACAGCTACCGGATTACAATCTTCACATGTCTCCGTCGGCGCTGATGCGGCATCCATAAGCTCGGTCTTTGTCTGGCATCCGGCGCCCGGAAGCTTGCCGGAACGTATGCACACGGTTACCTCGGTCAGGCCGTCCGGACGTTCAAACTCTTTATCCTCATAGCCTTTGGCCGCATTAACGGCATTGATGATCTTGGCCCAGAGTACTTCATGGGTGTAAAGACGCCAGCCATAGCGGGTATCAGGGCTGATGTTATTATCATAGCCAAACCAGATACCGGCCGTGTAATATGGTGAATAGCCGATAAACCATGTGTCTTTATAGTCATCCGTCGTACCGGTCTTTCCGGCGATGGTCATGTTGGGGACATTGACATTGCCATAGGCAGTACCGCCGGGCTTTTCCACAACATCAATCATGGCGTCAGTGAGCTGATAAGCAGTCGTCGCCTTGACAGAGGTGGATGTTACCGGATTGTCCGCGGAATTTTCCAGAAGGACGGAACCGTCGGAATCCAGCACCTTTGTGTAAAATACCGGCGTGATATACTGTCCGAGGTTGGCGATGGACGCATAGGCGGCTGTCAGCTCAAGGTTGGTCACACCATTGGTAATACCGCCGATGGCAAGAACATCAACCGCATCCCGGGTCGGATCCATGGTAGAAAAATGGAAATTCTCGGTCAGATATTTTAACGCCAGGTCTGTGCCGACATCCTCTGTGAGTGTGCGCACAGCAACGGTATTTTTGGACTTAAGGATGGCTTCACGGAAGGTCACGTTTTGATGGGATTCATAGCGGTCAACGTTACGGATCACATGTCCGTTGGCCGATTCCACATTTTCATCCAGCTTGCTGCTGGCCAGCGTATCGCCGCAGGCGTCAATGGCGGGCGCGTAAGTGGATACGATCTTAAAAGCAGAGCCTGGCTGACGGGTTGCGGATGTGGCGCGGTTAAAGCCGAAGTTGACTGTCTTTTCACCGCGGCCGGCCACCATGGCCATGACATAGCCGGTGGACTGATCAATCATGACAAAAGAGGACTGAATCTGCGGGGAAACGCTGAAGGTTTCCACATATTTTGTATCTTCAGTAACGCCGATGGACTCCTTGAAGGCATCCACCGCCGCCTGAGCCTCTTCTTCCGTGGAGTAGAGCGGATATTCCTTTCCGCTGAAGTTAATCACGTCATCTTCCGTATAGTTATCGGTTGTATCATCGGTGGGATCATCCGGGTTGACATAGACCGACAGAGCATAGTCCAGAAGATATTCGGTTATAGGGAAATTGGAATCATCCGCATAAATATCGTCACAGATCTGCTGGATTTCCGGGTCCTGTGCGAGATAAATGCTGATAGCGCCGCTGTATACCTTGTCCTCAGCTTCCTCTTCGGTGTAGCCAAGCTTACTTTGAAGGTCTTCGATCACCTGAGTGATGGCGGCCTCCTGGTAGTAAGTGTAGGGTTCAGTCTGTTCAGCAACATAATTTTCGGCGTTTATTTTAATCTCATCGTAAATGCCGGTATCTGCCAGCGCTTCATCGCGTGTTGCCTCGTCAATCAGCCCCTGGTTGTACATATAATTGATTGTCGTTTCACGGCGTTCATTATTAACCTTGGGATTATCTACCGGGTTATTGTTTGTCGGGCTCTGAGCGATACTGGCAAGAACGGCGGCTTCAGATACGTCAAGCTCTGAGGCGCTCTTATTAAAATAGTAGTTGGAGGCTGCCTCGACGCCATAACAGCTCCGTCCAAGATTGATCGTATTTAAATAAGCTTCAAGAATTTCATCCTTGCTCAACTGCTTTTCCAGCTCGAGCGCCAGATATTGCTCCTGGAACTTTCTGCGGAATCTTAAAAGCTGATTTGTTTCCTCACCGCCGGAGAATACGCTGAGCTTTAAAAGCTGCTGGGTAATGGTACTGGCGCCCTCGGTAAAATTACCGCCGTTGGCAAGACCGACAAAAAATGCACGGACGATACCTTTCGGGTCAATGCCATTGTGTGTTCTGAAACGCTCATCCTCCAGAGCAATAAAAGCGTTTTGAACATTTTCATTGATTTCATCGATACTTACATAAATACGGTTAGAATTGGTGCCGACGATCTCATGCTCCAGCGTTCCGTCCATACTGTATATGTAAGATTTAAATTCCTTTGGTGCAATATCATTCAGGTCAAGCTCAGGGGAACTGTCGATGATGCCCCGAAAACCGCCGAGACCTGCAGATACACCGATGACAGCGACCAGGATAAAACATATGACAAATACTCGAAAAACGGTAAAACCGGCTTTCTTTCTGGCTTTTTTCGCGCTGGAACGTAAATAGTACTTCTTTTTTTCTATACCATGTTTACTATAATCCATTTGTCCTCCTTTCGGTATGAGAAAGCGGTAACGGTCTGACCGTGCCAGACTGTTACGAAAATCTGCATAAATTTTGTTTTACCTTCCGATTATATCAAATAACGTTTGTAAATTCAAGATTCAGCCATACATCTTGCACGTTTGCAAGCTTGCACATCCCTTTGCCAGTTCCAGCCGCATGGGCGGGAGTGTAAATTCAGCCATGCATCTCGCGTTTTCGCTGCTAGCGCAGCTTTCCGCCGCATAAGCGGCTAAACGCTCGATAACGGCTAAACGCCGTATGTCAGGAACTGTCAAATGTCTGCCGCAAGCAAGCTTGCGCATCCCTTTGCCAGTTCCAGCCGCATGGCTGAATAGTTACGGAATATAGTATTCCCCTGAGGGTGGGGATGTGATACACTATAAAAATGAAAAAGAATGGCGGCGCGGGAGCGCGGCTTATTTTTGAAGGTCAGGGAGGTCAGTGTCATGGAAAAACCTTTTAAAGTTGTTTATAAAGGCGGCTGCGGTGAGATTGTTGAGAAGAAGTCCCGGTTTATTGCCACAGTGGAACCGGTGAAGTCGGAGGAGGAAGCCCTTTCTTTTATTGAGCGTATGCGGAAAAAGTACTGGGATGCTACCCACAACTGCTTTGCCTATGTGGTGGGCGGGCGCAATGAGTGCGCGCGCTGCTCGGATGACGGGGAACCGGCGCAGACGGCCGGCCGCCCGATGTTAGATGTCCTTTTAGGGGAAGGCGTTCATAATACAGCAGTTGTCGTGACCCGATATTTTGGCGGAACCCTTTTGGGCACAGGCGGACTTGTACGCGCTTATTCACGGGCGGTTCAGGAAGGACTTGCCGCCAGCGTTGTCCTTGTGCGAAGCTCATGCGCAAAAATCGGGATTACATCGGATTATAATGCACTTGGGAAAATCCAGTATATTGCAGGGACGATGGGGATTCACTCTCTGGATGCGCAGTATGCCGAGCATGTGGTGACGACATGGCTTGTGGAAGCGGAAATGAAGGATGCATTTATTAAAAAGATTACCGAGGCTACGAGCGGACAGGCGGATATTGCGGACCTTGGCCTGTGCTATGCGTCTTTAGAAGGAAAAGATGTGATTCTTTTGGAGGAATAATGCCAGAGACTTTGGCTGTGTTTTCTGAATAAAACAGGGCGCTGAGGGCATACTGTCACTGAATAGATGAAGGAGGTCAAACGTATGCCCGTAGATTTTAAAAGCAGTGAAACAAAGGAAAATCTTATGCGTGCTTTTGCCGGGGAAAGCCAGGCAAGAAACCGTTATACGATGGCCGCGTCCAAAGCGCGGCAGGAAAAGCTGCATGTGATCGATGCGATTTTTACATTTACAGCAAATCAGGAAAAGGAACATGCAGAAATTTTTTACAGGTTTCTTTCAGAAGCTGCCGGTGAGACGATTCACATTGACGGCGGTTATCCGGTGGATATTCATAAGGATGTTGCCGCACTTTTGCGCATGGCTGCGCATAATGAATATGAAGAACATGACGATGTCTACCGCCGTTTCGGCGACACCGCCAGAGCGGAAGGCTTTGAACGCATTGCCGATGCATTTCATAGGATTGCCGGGATCGAGAAATTTCACGGCGAGCGCTTTGAAAATTATGCACAGCTTTTGGAGGAAGG
>CASFBR010000025.1 GCA_949292795.1 uncultured Eubacteriales bacterium | reverse complement strand
TTGCATGTGTTAAGCACGCCGCCAGCGTTCATCCTGAGCCAGGATCAAACTCTCATGTTTAAGCTTTGATTCTGAACCAGAACAACAACTGGTTGTTATTCCCGTTCTTTACTTGGTTTTTGTTCTTAAAAATTCTCTCATAATCCACAACGCTCTGGCATATGCCATCACGTTATGTTTTGGAATTTTCGGGATTGTTTTATTGTTTAATTATCAATGTTCTCAGATATTCTCCTGTTCATTCACATACAGGAGTTTATCATTTCTGGTCACATCACTCTCGTAAGTAACCAAACGGAGAAGGAGGGATTTGAACCCTCGCGCCGCTATTAACGACCTACTCCCTTTCCAGGGGAGCCCCTTCGGCCTCTTGGGTACTTCTCCAAGCAATCCGACTGTTTCTTACATTATTTATTACGCAAATCCTTCGATTTGCTAGCGGAGAAGGTGGGATTCGAACCCACGGCCCCTTTCGGAGTCACTGGTTTTCAAGACCAGCTCCTTAAACCGCTCGGACACCTCTCCGGATGCGTTGCTCAGTTATTATAACTCAGTGCGTTATCATTTGTCAAGAACTTTTTTCGACTTTTTTTCATTTTCTTTACTGACATTTGATTCTTTTCTTTGTTTCGCACCAGCGACATTTATAATATCACTTCAGCCAATAAATGTCAACACCTATTTTTCATTTTTTTAATTTTTTTGGTAACTATTCAGCCATGCGGTCACAGAGGCAAAATCCCGGCGTAAGTTTACTTGCAGAGGTGGTTTTGCCTCTGTGGACATACGGCGTTTAGACGCGCCCCTTGCCAGGCAGCGGGGCTCTCGCGGCAGTCGCCAAATATCCGTGCAAGAACGGCGCTTGCCCGCAGACACGGCTACTTGGCCTGCAAGCGCGCTACCTGGCCCGTTTCCTGCAAAAATTGCGCGTTGAAGCGCATATGCAACGATAAACTGCGCTGTTATTACAGGGATGTATTTTTTACGCTGTCCTTTTTTAAATCCTCCAGAAAAACCTCCGCAATTTTAAGGTCCTCCGGTGTTGTGATTTTTATATTCCGGTAATCTCCCATGACAAAGTACACCGGAATACCAAGCACAGTTTCGGCGACCATGGCATCATCCGTAACATTGATTGCCGGCTGCTTTATAAGCTTCTCATAAGCCTGAAGGATCAGTGATGTTTTAAATGTCTGCGGCGTCTGGATAAGCCACACATTTTTCCGATCAGGAGTGCTTGCCACACATCCATTTCCATCAGATATTTTTACTGTGTCCTTGGAAGGTACCCCGGTCACACAGGCGTCTTTTTCAATGGCTGTCTTAAGATTATCGCTGATCATCTGTCCGGTTACAAATGGTCTGGCGCCGTCATGGATCAGGACATAGCTGCTGTCTTTAATGCATGAGAGTCCCTGATATACCGAATGATACCGCTCTGCACCGCCCTCGACAATAAATTTTACTTTGTCAAAGCCGTATTTTTCTACGATATTTTTCCTGCAATAAGTAATTTCACCTTTTCCACAGACAAGTACGATCGTTTTCACACAGCTCTCCTGGAATGCTTTAAGCGCATAGTACAGCAGCGGATAGCCGGACAGCATCAAATACTGCTTTGGAATATCGCTCCTCATCCGTGTGCCTCTCCCACCGGCGAGTACGATTGCTGCCACATTCGTCTCCGGGCCTTCTATATGTCTTTTATCGCGCATATCCATAACTATCCCCCACTTCATTATGTATCTGTATCAGCATGTATCTGTATCAGCGCTGACCTAATTTTAGATTTGGAACGGCATTTAAATCCAGGCCATGCCGTGTCCCCGCAAGATATTCGTAGTATGCTGCTGCCCCGATCATTGCTGCATTGTCCGTACACAAAATCGGAGACGGATAATAAAATTGAAGCCCGTTTTGCTCACAGCATTCCTTCATCCGGCTTCTAAGCGCAGAATTTGACGCTACGCCGCCGGCCAGGCACACTTTATCCAGGCCATATTGCTTTGCCGCCATTATTGTTTTTTCCGTAATCACACTGACCACGGCTTCCTGAAAGGATGCGGCAATGTCTGCCGGAACAATCGTCTCGCCTTTCATCCGGCAGGAATTGATGTAATTAAGAACCGCTGACTTAAGCCCGCTAAAGCTAAAATCCAGCGGTGCTCCATCGATATGCGCTTTCGGAAATGCGATTGCTTTCGGATCACCTTCCCTTGCCAGGCGGTCAATTTTCGGCCCGCCGGGGTATCCCAGGCCAATGGCACGGGCCACCTTATCAAATGCTTCTCCGGCGGCATCGTCCCTTGTGCGGCCTAAAATTTCATAAGTCCCATAGTCCCGGACAAGCACAAGGTGTGTATGTCCGCCCGAAACGACCATACATAAAAAAGGCGGTTCAAGATTTTTATTTTCAATATAATTCGCACTGATGTGCCCCTCGATATGATGCACACCAACCAGAGGAAGCTTTTTGGCATAGCTGATCGCTTTGGCCTCGGCCACACCAACAAGCAGTGCACCTACAAGCCCCGGACCATAAGTAACGCCAATAGCATCCACATCATCCAATGTGACCTTTGCTGTGCTCAGCGCTTCTTCAATCACCTGATTGATCTTTTCAATATGCTTGCGCGACGCAATTTCCGGCACAACACCGCCGTAAAGCTTATGCAGTTCGATCTGAGAGGAGATCACATTAGATAACACCTCACGGCCATTTTTGACAACAGCCGCCGCCGTTTCGTCACAGGATGATTCGATTGCCAGAATCAACACATCTTTATCCATAATTTTACAATCCCTTCTGCACATATATCAATCTCAGAGTAAATAAATAAGACATTACATTCATATGACGTACTCTCCCTGAAACTAGTCCTGAAAATTCAGTTCTGCGGACATTTTATCTTTTCCCGCGATAGTATTTGGAAAAATACGGCGTACATCGTCTATATAATTTTCAGGATAGCTTAAGGCCGGGCTGTAATGGGTCAGCCAGAGCTGTCCAACCCCGGCCTGTTTTGCTAACGTTCCCGCTTCTTCAAATGTCATATGTTTATATTTAACCGCATTATTTATGTCGCCCTTTTCGCCATACATTCCCTCGCAAATAAAAATATCCGAGCCCGCAGCATTTTGGACAATAGACGGTGTCGGGCGCGTATCTGTCGTATATGTCACCTTAAGTCCCTTTCGTGCAGCTCCAAGAACCATATCCGGAGTCAGCATCCGGCCTTCATACTCCAGTGTTTCTCCTTTTTGAAGCGGACTCCAGAGCTTCTTGGGGATGTTATTGGCCTGCGCCTTAGAAACATCAAACATTCCGGCCCGCGGAATGGAAAGGCTGTAGCCATAGCAGGGAATTTTATGATGAACTTTAAAGGCATCAATGACATAACCGTTGATGCAAAGCTGCTCCTGCGGCTGAGACAGCTCGATAAATTTAATTTTAAAGGGCAGCTCCGGCGCAATAATACGCAGGGCATTGACCACGCGTTCCAGCCCTTTGGGGCCGATCATTGTCAAATCCTCCGTGCGTTCAGAATTACCCATAGCAAGTAATATTCCCGGAAGCCCGCTGATGTGGTCGCCGTGAAAATGGGTAATACAGATCGTATCGATAGGCTTAAAGCTCCAGCCCTTCTCCCTTATGGCAATCTGCGTGCCCTCTCCGCAGTCGATCAGCAAACTGCTTCCATTATATCGGGTCATTAACGATGTCAGCCACCGGTATGGCAGCGGCATCATACCTCCTGTTCCAAGTAAACAAATATCTAACATGAATACCTCTCATTCTAAACAGACATGCTGTGCGCAGTGCATCAGCGCTATTGCCGGAAAGTCACACATTTTCTCCCCTGTCCGGGCCGCTCTTTTATAACAGCTCTGTTTCCGTTTCTGTTTCCACCGGGATTATAAAGCTTAAGATCAGCCGGTCGTAGCACTGCTCGCACAGATCAAACCGATGCACCTGTGTATCTCTGGATGAAAAATAGCCCCAGGCTTTTTGCGCTGAAAAATAGTCCGCCTTTAAAAGTCCATCGGATACTTCCATCGATTTTCCACACTGATTACAAACGATTTTTACAAGCTTATGTTCTTTATCAAAAATGCGCATTTTTCACGTCCTCCTCTTTCGATGGCTTCCGGTTCAGACATTCCCTCTGCACATGCTTAATGCCCGATCTCAACCGGTCCGGCCAGGCCTCATACCATACAGAGCCTCAATCCAGCCCTGTCACGATCATTATAAAACCAATCCAGCCCCAAAACCAGCGGAAATGTGTTCCAACCGTTCAGCCATGCGGCCGGGCTGGGACGGACATTGGCAAGCTTGCTTGCCTAAAGGGCCGGGGCCTGCGGAAGCATTTCCATCAGCCATCCATCCTCGGTGGGCTGGCTGTAAAAATTTTTTTGAAGCGCCAGCTTTTTAAATCCGGCCTTTTCGTATAGCTTTACCGCTCTATCGTTGGACACACGCACATCTAAAATAAAACGTGTTACTCCGTGTTCTATACCATGCCTGATCAGACCGCCAAGCAGCTGCCGCCCAATGCCCTGCCCCTGAAATTTGGGGGTTACAGCGACCTGGACAATCTCTCCTTCATCTACCATCTGATACAGACAGGCAAAACCGACAATATCTCCACCCAACACGGCGGTCAGCATTGTAGAATAGCTATAAGTCAGCGCATCCTCAATTCCCTGAACACTCCACGGATCGCCAAAGCAGGCTGTCTCGATTCTGGCGATGGCATTGACATCCCCGGTCACCGCCTGCCGGAGCTGTACCGGTCCGGCAATCAAATCCGCGTTATCTTGCACAGCCATTTTTCAGATTTCCTTCTGCGGCCGCTTCGTGTACATTCGCTGCTTCCGTAACTTTTTTCTGCACGGCCGCTTCTGTTGCGGCCTTTATCTGCCCGGCCGCTTTCTGTTCATCCCCGCCTTCATTCTTTTTCGCCGCATTTTTTGCTGCCAGCTCACGCTCAGCCTGGGATAAGCGCAAATAATCCGGCTGATGATCTCTGGCATTTACGACATGATCCTTCTTTGCCGGGTCATTATAATAGACTGCGGCAAGACTTGCCAGCGCGCCTGCACGCTGTGCCGCCAGATGGGCCGGAGCAAAAACATAGTCAACCGTACACTTCGTCTGGATCACATCCTTATAAACCGGCACACCGTCTCCCGTAAAAATTACCGGCCGTCCCAGTGCTCCAAGCTCTTCAAGAATCGCATCGATCGCTGTCACCTTCTGAGGCGTTACAACCGTCAGATCGGCCCCGGTAAACGTATAAAGCCCTGTATAGACCTGCTGTCTCCGGGCATCCATCAAAGGGCAGATGATGCGGTCGGTTCCAAACAAATTATAGGCAATGGCATCTACCGTAGGCACTTCGATAATAGGAAGGTTCAGCGCCAGGCCGATCCCTTTGGCAGTGGCGCTTCCAATACGAAGCCCGGTAAATGAGCCCGGCCCTGCAGAAACAGCCAGGGCATCACAGCTATCCGGCGAAACGCCCAGCATCGTCATCAGACCGTCCAGCATTGGCAGCAATGTCTGGGAATGTGTTTTTTTAAAATTTGTCGTGTATTCACCCATGAGACAGCCATCGGCCCAAAGCGCCACTGAAGCGACCAGGCCGGAACTTTCAAGAGCAAGTATTTTCATGCGTCAAAATCTCCTTCCCTTACAGTAATCCTCCGATAATCAAAGCCTTTATCCAAATCCTTCTCAATGACAACGGTTTTTGCAAATGGCGGGATCAGATCACGGATCAGATCAGCCCACTCAATTAGGCAGACACCCTGCCCATACAAATAATCTTCAAATCCGATCTCATCCATTTCCTCAGGGTCTGCAATGCGGTAAACGTCAAAATGATAAAAAGGAAGCCGGCCTTCCTCGTATTCCTGAACAATCGTAAATGTAGGGCTGCTGATTGGTTCATCGATACCGAGTCCTCTGGCAAAGCCCTGCGTGAAAACGGTCTTTCCGACGCCGAGATCGCCCAGCAGACAGTAAACCTCCCCGGCACGCGCCTGACTTCCAAGCCTTTCCCCCACATCAAAGGTTTCTTCTGCGCAAAATGTCTCAATCATATTTTTTATATCACTCTTTCTATACTTCATCACATATCATCATAAAAATTCTGCCGTGCGTACACACGGCCGCCTGTACCTGCTATACGCACAGATGCTATGTGCGTTTTAACTTCACTTTTTTTGGTTCCAGACAGGCCTTAAGCATATCCTCCACAGCTTTATACTGGTCTGCAAGCTGGGTACGGGGCCAGATAAACGCCCGGACCGGCGATAGATAGACGATCACCGAACGTCTTGTCTCAATTACCTTTTGTACAGAGGGCCACGCGATCTTGGCATGTGCTTCGTCCTGAGTCAGAACCATTTCCTGACCGGTCAGCTCATATAAAATCGGATGGTGAAAGGAGGTGTTTCGCTTTTCCTGCCGGCCTGCCCTATATCTTAAGATCAGAGGGGTAAATACCGTAAATGCCAGGGCAAGAACCACGAGTGCGGTAGCCTGCCCGGGCGTCAGCGTACGAAACCGCACGATCAGAAGAATCAGCGCCCCCGCGCTGATAAGTACGCCAAGTCCGCCCTGCATACTGTGATAATTATGATAGAGCATAAAATCAAACAAATCCTCTTTTGAAACATGAATCTTAAATGTTACAGGTTCCAAATAGCCGCTCCTCCTCAAAACATTTTTATGGTCACAGAAAATGGCTTTTCTATGAAGGAATAAAGAATTCCGGTTACGCAGCTTTCGCACCAGGCACGGCCGCTTTAGCGGCAATTTTCATATCGCACGCGTGCGCATCCCAAGCGAAGCTTTTTTATTTCATGGAAATGCTTTTTCTGTGAAATAAAAAAACCGGTGTGTTACCTTGAAGGCATTATAACACACCGGAAAATAATTGACAACCGGACGCACCGGATATTCCACGCTAAACGCAGCGCCGGATTTTTGCCCGGCAAGCGCCATTAAAAGTATGCATAGCCCCGGTCAGTGCCCTTTGATCAGCGGACTGATATGCTTGTACAAAAGCATCGTCAAAACCGTAAGAATTGCCCCCTTAAGGAGATTAAAAGGCACAACCGCAAAGAGCACCAGCGTTGACACACTGTTAATGCTGCCGTTGACCTGATGGCCCAGGGCAACGATCTCATCCAACGGCAGGCCGTAAAGCTCCGAAAATGCCGGAAGAAGATAAAAGGCATTAAACAGACTGCCAAAGACGGTCATGATCAGCGTGCCCGTCACCAGACTGATCAGGGCTGATTTTTTAGATTTAAATTTGTGGTAAATGATCGATGCCGGAACAACCATACTGCATCCGATAATAAAATTGGCAAAATCGCCGACAAACGCGGTAGTCGTACTTTTAATAACCAGCTTCAGCAGTATCTTGCACAGCTCGATTGTGACGCCGGCCACAGGTCCGAGGGCAAAAGAGCCGATCAGCACCGGAAGCTCAGAAAAATCCAGCTCATAAAAGCTCGGCGCAAACGGCAGCGGGATTTCAAATAAAAAGAGCACCGCCGCGATTGCCGAAAGCATACCGATCACCGCAATATTGCGGGTCTTAAGCCGGCGATCCTTTCGCCCCTTAAATAAAAGCTTTTCGGCAAAAATAGCAACTGCGAGAATCACCGCAACGATCACGATAACAACGCCCAGAAATGTTACATGATCCTTCATCTGGTTCCAAAGGTCTCCAAGATTCATATTTACTCTCCCTTTCCTTACGTTCCGAGAGCTGACATGAGTATTTTATGTAGTATAAAGCCAGGTTCCGCCAGCAAAGCCAAAACGCCAGACGCCGCTGCTTTAGCGGCAGTTTTGCGCCGCGCGCAAGTCCTTGCGTACATATTCCCAAGCGGAGCATTTTTAATTTCACACGGACACGGTCCCTGTAAAATTAAAAACCCCGGCAAAATCTGCCGGGGCAACATGTCACTTAATATTACAGTACTCTTGTCGCTTTCTCTCATCCAGACTTTACTGTCGGTTTTGGAATTTCACCAGGTCAACAGCGCGCTGCAAGCAGCGGGCATATCGGCCCCCGCAGCAATGTCTCATGCCTATGGTAAAAACACTGCTCGCGGAAATCAGCCTTCAAAAAGCACTCCGCTCTGGCTCAGCCATCGCGGCGATCATTTTTCTCAGGCTCGCGGACTATACCGCCGGTCGGGAATTTCACCCTGCCCCGAAAACGTTATTCATTTTATATTTGTGCAGCTTATGAAGCAAGCTGCGCTCTGTCTAATATCATACCACTGAATATTTTATTTTTCAAGGAAAACATGTCCTGCAAAAATTTTACGCCGCAACGATTCAGACACGGCCGCAGAGGTAAAAGCCCGGCGCAGGTTTACTTGCACGCCGTCCTGCATGAACGCTGCATCTATGCAGCCTGCACAGCGCTCCGCTGCTCATGCAGTTAAGGGCTCAATATCCGTCAGACGCACCCGGCTTACAGCTTCATCGTCAGCTGGATACGCCTGCGTTCAAGATCAACGCTTAAAACCTTAACCTCCACAATATCCCCGACGCTTAAAACCTCCAGCGGATGCTTCACAAACTTTTTGTCTGTAAGCTGAGAAATATGCACAAGACCGTCCTGGTGTACGCCGATGTCCACAAAGGCGCCAAAGTCAATGACGTTGCGCACAGTGCCTTTTAAAATCATACCTTCCTTAAGGTCCTTCATTTCCAGCACATCGGTGCGCAAAATCGGCTTTTGCATCGCATCCCTCGGGTCACGCCCCGGTTTTTCCAATTCACGGACAATATCCGTCAGTGTCAGCTCGCCAACGCCAAGTGTCTCCGCCAGCGCTTTGACATTCCCGAGCCTTTTCCCGAGCCCGCTCAATCCCGCAGCTCCAATATCCTCAGGCGCATAGCCCATCTTATTCAGCAGAGCCCGTGCCGCATCATAGCTTTCCGGATGGACACTTGTGGCATCCAAAGGCTCTGTACCTCCTGAAATACGCATGAAACCGGCACACTGTTCAAATGCCTTCGGGCCAAGCTTGGCAACCTTTAAAAGCTCCCGGCGGTTATTAAAGCGGCCGTGCTCCTCCCGGTACTGCACAATATTGCGCGCGATTGTCTTTGTGATTCCGGAAATATATTCCAGCAGGGATGCAGATGCCGTATTTAAATCCACGCCAACCTTATTCACACAGTCCTCCACCACACCGGTCAGCGCTTCGCCGAGCTTTTTCTGATTCATATCATGCTGATATTGTCCGACACCAATCGCCTTTGGATCGATCTTGACAAGCTCTGACAGGGGGTCCTGAAGCCGCCTTGCAATGGAAGCCGCGCTGCGCTGTCCCACATCAAAATTCGGAAATTCCTCCGTAGCCAGCTTGCTTGCCGAGTATACACTGGCGCCGGCCTCATTGACGATCACATATTCCACATGGGTATCCAGCTCTTTAAGCAGTTCGACAATGACCCGCTCCGATTCACGGGAGGCGGTTCCGTTTCCAAGAGAAATCAGGGTAATGCCGTATTTTTTAATCAGCTTTTTAAGAATCTCTTTCGACTCACGAACCTTTTTCTGCGGCTCTGTCGGATAGATGACGACCGTATCCAGCACTTTCCCTGTGGGATCAACAACAGCCAGCTTGCATCCGGTACGAAACGCCGGGTCCCAGCCAAGCACCGTATGTCCGGACACCGGCGGCTGCATTAAAAGCTGGGCCAGATTTTTCCCGAACACCCTGATTGCGCCATCCTCCGCCTTTTCCGTCAGATCACTGCGTATTTCCCGCTCGATGGCCGGCGCGATCAGCCTCCGGTAGCTGTCCAAGATCGCCGCTTCAAGAACCGGAGACGTATACGGGTTATCCCGGGTAATGATCTGGCGCTTGAGCCACGACAAAACCTTGTCCTCCGGTGCCTGTACATGAATCGTAAGAAATTTTTCGTTTTCGCCGCGGTTCATCGCCAAAATCCGGTGTCCCGCAATTTTAGCGGCCGGCTCCTGATGATGGTAATACATTTCATAAACAGACGACGCCTTCTCATCCTTTGCCTCGGAGACGATCAGCCCCTCCGCGACCGTTGTCCGGCGTATCCATGTGCGGTATCTGGCTTCATCCGAGATGCCTTCGGCAATGATGTCCGAAGCGCCTGCAATGGCTTCTTCGGGAGAAGCGACGCCTTTTTCTTCCGAAACAAAATCAGGAGCGATCTGTTCCAGCGGCTGTTTTACCTGCTGAAGCAAAATAAGGTTTGCCAGAGGCTCCAGTCCTTTTTCCCGGGCAATGGTCGCCCGGGTGCGCCGTTTGGGTCTGTAAGGCCGGTACAAATCATCGACCGCTACAAGCGTTTTGGCATCCTCGATCTGCTTCTTAAGCTCCGGGGTCAGCTTTCCCTGATCGGCAATCGACGAGAGCACCTGAGCTTTCTTATCCTCGAGATTTCTCAGATAGGTCAGCCGTTCAAAAAGATTTCTCAGTACCTCATCGTTTAAAGCGCCGGTAGCTTCCTTTCGGTAACGGGCGATAAAAGGAATCGTATTTCCCTCATCGATCAGCGTCACCGCCGCCTGTGCCTGAGCCGGGCGTATTCCAAGCTCACTGGCAAGTACAGCAATAATATCCATAAATGATCGTCCTCCTGTTTCAACTCATTGTCGTATCTTTAGCCGCCCTGGCCCGGGCCTCCCCGCGTCCTCCAAGAATCCAGATAAATACATTTTTTTCCGGACGTGCGGCAAGGAAGTAGATTGCCACCGGCAGAAGGATCAGGCTGATCCACTGAGATGTGGATACGTTCAAAAATGCGCCCCGGGCAAGATCGCCGCGGAAAAATTCAAAAATAAAGCGCTCAATGCTGTAAATAAGCAGATAGAGCCCGAAATTTTGCAGCGGCCTTTTCAGCTTTTTCTTAAACACGAGCAGTATAATAAATGTGATCACGTTTGCTCCTGCCTCAATAAGCTGGATCGGCAGCAAAGACACACCATTAGGCGCTACGATCGAATGTGTAAAGGTAATGCCAAGCGGCCCCTCTGTTGGGATTCCGTAGCAGCAGCCGGCCATAAAGCAGCCGATCCGGCCAAAGCAGTGAAACAAGGGCACGCCCGGAACAAAGGCTTCGGCCATATGCACGGTATTCTCCTTAAAAAACCGGGCATAGGCGATGACGCCGATACAGCCCCCAATCAGCCCGCCGTAAAAGACAAAGCCCGCGCCCAGATAATCCATAAACGCTTCCGGGCTGGCAAAAATCTGAGCGCTCCGGGTAAAAAGCTCCGAAATATTACCCACAACATAAAGAAGCTTTGCGCCCACAACGGCAAAGATCACGACAAAGGCAATGAGGTACAGCTCATTCAGTCTTAAAGCACCATACCTTGGACAGATGTATAAAATAAATGCAAAGGCAACAAAGCAGCCCAGCATGGCCATTAATCCGTAGGTTGCATAAGATTTTCCAAAAATTTCAATATATGGGTACATCGTTCATTCTCCTGTTCATAGTATGCCGTCCAGATAAGAGAAGCGCCTTTTGCTATCCGGTCTGCACAATCCCCGGACATCTCCCGGCAAAGCCGGCCTCTGCCCGTCGGATGCCCGCTCGTGCAGGCACGGCGGGGCTTCGCTTTGCTTCGGCCGGTGCAGGGCGCATGCCGCCGGTACGCGGCACCGCCCTCCAGTCGTATCACACAAAAGGGTGCAAACGTATCTGACATTTGCACCCTTTTGTTTACTCTCTCAATATTCTACCTGCATAGCGTTATAGATATGTAGATTACATAGCTGCTGCACAGCTTGCGCATGCTGCTGCGCCACCACATGCTGCACATGCAACAAACATGATACCACAGAATACGATCGCAAGAATACCAAGTACTAAACCAGCTGTTGCCATACCATTGGGCCCAACGTTCTTCTTAGACATTGCAGACATAACACATGCAACAATACCTAAAACAAGACCAACGATAGCAAACATTCCGAAGAAGCCGAACACTGTACCGATGATACCAAGTACAAGTGATGCAACGCCAGCACCATTTGAAGGTTTCTGATTCATGGTCCATTCCTCCTGTGTTTTTTAAATCTTTATAAAAATTTAAGATTTTAGTTCATTATACTCATTCATACTTTGATTGTCAAGCAATTCATCCTGTCATCCATCGGGAAAACAGAACGTCTGTCAATCATGAATTACGGCGTCTGTCAATCGCGGCCCACAGTGTCTGTCAGGCAGGGCTCACGGTGTCTTTCACGGTGTCTGTCAGGCAGGACCCGGGGCACATACCATGCAGTGATTGCGGCCTTTGCCGGCAGCAACCAGGGCAGATGCCCTTCAGGGATTTCCGCCTTTGCCGGCAGCTTTTTTCCATGCATCTGCGGCCGGCGCAAATACCGGGAGCCGCCCTTAATCGCCAAGCTCGAATTTATCGTGCACAGCCAGCATGGCTTTTTCTGCGTAACGCTCATCTACAAGAACGGAGATTTTGATTTCCGAGGTGGAGATCATGCGCGTGTTGATCCCGGCATCATACAGTGCTTCAAACATTTTGCTTGCCATTCCCGGAGTTGACATAATTCCGCTGCCGACAAGGGAAATCTTCGCCACATCGGAGCTGACCTCCACAGAAGAGAACTGAAGCCGCTCTTTATTTTGTTCCAGAAGACTGACCACCTCTTCTACCCGGTCAGCTGCCACAGTAAATGCAATATCCTTCTTATCTCCGGAATAGCCTACCGACTGTACGATCAGATCGACGTTGATCTTCTTCTGATAGATCAGATTAAACAGCTTAAATGCCGTTCCCGGCACATCATTAAGTCCCATCACAGCGATTCTTGACACATTTTTATCCACAGCGACTCCGCTGACAAGCATCTTTTCCACGTTTACAACCTCCTTGACCACTGTTCCCGGCGCCCGTGTCAGACTTGAGCACACGACCAGCTGCACACCGTATTTTTTTGCCAGCTCTACGGAGCGGTTATGCAGTACCTTCGCTCCGAGCGACGCCATTTCAAGCATTTCATCATAAGTGATTTCTTCAAGCTTTCTGGCATTGGGTACAATGCGCGGGTCTGCCGTGTAAACGCCTTCCACGTCGGTATAAATCTCACAGGCATCCGCATGGAGCACTGCTGCCAGAGCCACCGCCGTCGTGTCTGAGCCTCCCCGCCCCAGCGTCGTATAATCGTCATATTTATTGATTCCCTGAAAGCCTGTGATTACCACGACCTTTCCGGACTCCAGCTCAGCCTGGATGCGCTCCGTATCGATCTTTTTCAGCCGCGCATTGCCGTAGGCGCTGCTTGTATGCATTGCCACCTGCCAGGCATTTAAAGATATAGCCGGCACGCCCATACTTTGAAGGGCCATAGCCATAAGAGCCACCGACATCTGCTCGCCGCAGGTCAAAAGCATATCCAGCTCACGCCGGGATGCCCTGGGGTTGATGTTCCGCGCCTGCTCAATAAGCTCATTGGTTGTTTTTCCCATAGCAGATAAAACAACCACAACCTCATTGCCGGCATGGTATTCCTCGCGGACGCGCTCTGCTACATTGAAGATTCTTTCTTTATCGGCCACAGAGCTGCCGCCGAACTTCTTAACAACTAACATGCATGCCTCCATTATGCCGCCTTCCGGCGGCATCTGTTTTTACTTTTCAAACAGCCGATCGATCAGTGTATGGCCGGGCGTTATATCGATACCGCCTGCCATCCCCTGCTTTTCGTTATAAAGCCAGGATTCCCTGCGGGGCGCTGTACTGTCGTAAAGAAGATAAGGCACCGGCGCGCTGCTGTGCGTACGGATGCGCAGCGGCGTCGGATGATCCGGAAGGATCAGAAGCCGGTAAGCTTCCCCGGCGGCATCCATAGCCGCAGTCACCACAGCGACAACCTCCCGGTCAATGGACTCAATCGCTTCGATCTTATGGGCGAGATTTCCCTGATGGCCCATCTCGTCCGGCGCCTCCACATGAATGTACGCAAAATCCTTTCCGTCCTCAAGCAGCGCCTTTACCGCCGCCTGGGCTTTGCCTTTATAATTGGTGTGCAGGCCGCCGTTCGCGCCCTCCACATAAATATTTTCCATGGATGCCCCCACGGCAATCCCCTTTAAAAGGTCCACTGCAGAAATCATCACGCCGTCCCGTCCGGTCTTTTCTTTAAAGGATTTTAAGGCCGGACGTGTCCCCGCGCCCCAGAACCATAAGGAATTGGCCGGATTTAACCCCTGCTTTCTGCGCTCCTGATTGATCGGATGATGAACGAGAATATCATAACTCTTTTTCATCATTTCGTAAAGCGATTTCTCCTGAGGCAGCCATGGCCCGATTACCTGTCCGAGGTGGTCGTGCGGAGCTGAAAGCTCAACAACCTGCCCGCCCTTCCAGATCGTCAGATGGCGGTAGCTTGTTCCTACATAAAATTTATAAATATCATTTTCCAGTTCTTTTTTCACAGCGTCAATGAGACAGGCGGCATCCTCCGTTGAAATCTCGCCGGAGCTGTGGTCGATGATTCTTCTTTCCTCGTAAGTGTCCGCTTCCTCGGTGAGCGTTACAAGATTACATCTTAATGCAATATCTGTGGGCTCCATGGCCACGCCGATGCTTAATGCCTCCAGCGGTGAACGCCCGGTATAATAAATCTTCGGGTCATAGCCAAGCACTGAAAGGTTCGCCGTATCGCTGCCCGGACTCATACCTTCTGGAATCGTGTGCACCATCCCGATCTCCGACATTTTAGCCAGGCGGTCCATCTCCGGTGTATGCGCATATTCCAAAGGTGTCCGGCCGTCTAAAGCTTCAATAGGTTCATCGGCCATCCCATCGCCTAAAATAATGATATATTTCATCGCCATTACCTCTTAAAAATTTCCGCGGATGCGTGTCCGCACGCCATCCAGCTGCTTAATCTTCGCATCAAAGCAGCTCTCCTCCATCGCTTCTGTCACAAATCCAAACTCTCCGTCCACAACCTTAAGCAGCGTCACCTCACCAAACAGTTCGCGCACTCTGGCCCCCATTTCCTCAGGGCTGCCGCTCACACGCACGAAAAAGCGGTGGGACGCTTCCTTCACATCTGCCAGGCAGAGCTTTTGGGCGCTCCAGTTAATACGGATGTTTGTGTGGATATGCTTCACTTCCTCGACAACATCGGCCACCACTGCGCTTGCTGTCGGAAGCTTGCCCGCGCCACGGCCATAAAACATCGCATCGCCGAGCATGTTTCCCTTCACGAAAATCGCATTGAACACGCCTTTGACATTAAACAGCGGATGATCGGCCCCGATCATTACCGGAGATACCATGGCAAACACCTGCTCGCCCTGTCTGCGGCAGGTGGCCAGCAGCTTAATAACCGTCCCGAGCTTCCTTGCATATTCAAAATCAGTCTCTGTGATTTTTGTAATACCCTCGGTATAAATATCCTCAAAATCGACCTGATGTCCGTAAGCTAAGGATGCAAGGATGGCAATCTTGCGGCAGGCATCATAGCCCTCCACATCGGCCTCGGGATTACGCTCCGCATAGCCTTTATCCTGCGCGGTTTTAAGAACCGCGTCATAGTCAAGCCCGTCCTCGCTCATCTTAGTAAGCATATAGTTTGTCGTTCCATTTAAAATACCGGTGATCTCTACGATCTCATCCGCTGTCAATGACTGAAGCAGCGGCCGGATGATCGGAATACCTCCGCCGACACTGGCCTCAAACATAAAATTGACGCTATTTTCCCGGGCAATGGCAATCAGCTCGGCTCCGTGCCTGGCTACCAGTGCCTTATTGGATGTGGCCACGTTCTTGCCGGCCATAAGCGCCTGACGGACATAAGTATTGGCCGGCTCCACACCGCCCATGACTTCCACAACGATACGCACTTCATCATCCTTTAAGATCACATCATAATCATGGACGATCTTTTCCTGAATCGGGTCCCCCGGAAAATCTCTTAAATCCAGAACATATTTAACATCAATAACATCTCCGGTCTTTCTGGCAATGCTCTCACGGTTCGTCTCAAGAACCTCCACAACGCCGCTGCCTACTGTACCATAGCCTAAAACTGCAATCTTCGTCATCGTTTTCTTTCACTCCCTGGATAATATTTTAATGTAATGAATCCCTTCCAAGCCTTCAATCTCCTCCACCAGCGCGGATATGTCTCCCGTTGTGGGAAGCACATCGATACTCAGTGTCAGGGAGGCAATGCCATTGACCGGAATCGCCTGATGGATCGTCAGGATGTTCGCTTTACAGCGGGCAATGTGATTGAGCACACTGGATAAAAGCCCCGGCGTATCATCTAACTGAAGCATCAGGGTAATCGTCCTTCCCCTTACATTGTCATGGAATGGGAAAATGTCGTCTTTATATTTATAAAAAGAGCTGCGGCTGATTCCGGTCATTTCTGTGGCTTCCTGAACCGTCATCACCTTTTCAGAATCCAGAAGGCGCTTGGCCTCTACCACCTTAAGCAAAACTTCCGGCACCGCTTTCTTTTTAACAATATAGTATTTAATATCTTCATTCATGGTTTTTACCGCCTTTGTTCGTGCAACAAATACAAATGTTCTCGCAAGGAAGATAGTACCATATTTGGGAGAGAATTGCAACAGCTTTTTCGGACACTTACATATGATTTCCCCATGATGCCGCGTGTTTGCGCATCGCTTTTTCATAGACCTGCGGGGGAATACTCTCAATAACCGGAGCACAATGCTTTTCCAGAAATTTCATAAAATCCACATACTGAGACCCTTCCAGCGGAACGACCACCGGCGCTTCTCCTTCAAAAATAAGCGTAAGGCTTTTCGATACTTTGACTTCCTTTAAATCCGACCATAAAAACTCCCGGATATTTTTCTGCTTTTGTACATACAGCCATTCCGGTGCATACACCATAAACCCGGCACGCATTTTACAAATAATCCAGAGCACCAGGCACAGTCCGGTAAAGAGCGCGAAAATCTTAAAGCCCTCCAGCGCTTCCCGGTTGACCGCCGCGCTGATGACAAGCAGCGCCGCACTGACGGCGACAAAAGCCATGAGCATGTAGCGCATCATAAATTCCGTCTGAAAGCCAAACGAGTTGACATAATAGTCTTTGCCCTTCTCATATTCCGCTTTATCTTCGTCTTTTGGAGACGGATGTGCAGCAAAAAGCCTGCGGACATTTTCCCGGATGCCGGGCATCAGCTTTTTATCAAAGTATCGGGCAATAAATTGTTCCAAAATCAGATTCATATTCATTGTGATTCTCCTTTGTCGGAATAAGCAAGGAGCCCCGCCAAGCGGAGCTCCCAAAATACGCTGTGTCTCACAACCGTTCAGGCGTGCCAAACGGTTATATATCAGTTTTCTTCCTCGGGCCGGGTATTGATCCATTTCAGATAGGCATTGATAAACGGATCAATATTTCCATCCATCACGCTGTCCACATTTGACACCTCCGTGTTGGTACGGTGATCCTTCACCAGCTTATACGGCTGCATCACATAGGAACGGATCTGGCTGCCAAAGCCATTTTCCGAAATCTCACCGCGGATACCGGAAATCTTTTCCATGTTCTCCTGCTGCTTGAGCATATACAGCTTTGCTTTAAGCATCTGCATCGCCTTATCCTTATTCTGGAACTGAGAGCGCTCATTCTGGCACTGGACAACAATTCCGGTAGGAAGGTGCGTAATACGGATCGCGGAGGAGGTCTTGTTGACGTGCTGTCCGCCGGCGCCGCTGGAGCGGTAGGTATCAATGCGCAGATCATCTTCATTGATCTCCACATCCAAATCCTCTTCGATCTCCGGCATCACATCGCAGGAGGCAAAGGAGGTCTGACGCTTGCCGTTGGCATTAAATGGGGAAATACGCACAAGGCGGTGTACGCCCCGCTCAGACTTCAGATAGCCGTAGGCGTTTTCCCCGTTGATCTGAAGCGTCACACTCTTGATCCCGGCTTCTTCGCCGTCCAGATAGTCCAGCACTTCTGTGGAATAGCCATGCTGCTCCGCCCACCGGCTGTACATACGGAAAAGCATCCCCGTCCAGTCGCAGGCTTCTGTGCCGCCGGCGCCGGCATGAAGGGTAAGGATCGCATTATTTGCGTCATATTCTCCCGATAACAGCGTGGATATTTTCAATGCCTCAAATTCCTCGATGAAGGAATTGAGCATCTCCTCGATCTCAGGGACAAGGCTTTCATCATTTTCCTCATACCCCATCTCGATCATCGTCTCCACATCCTCATAAGCCTGCTCCAGCTTATGATACTTATCCACAGTGTCCTTAAGATTTTTGAGCTCCTTCATGGCTTCCTGAGATTTGTCAGGATCGTCCCAGAAACCGGGCTCCTCCATGGTGTTATTAAGCTCCTGAATACGGGCTTCCTTTGCAGCTAAGTTAAAGTGAATCCCTCACTTCGATCAGAGGCTGCGTATAATTGCCCAGTGTAAATTTAAACTGGTCCAGTTCAACCATCAAAATCACCTCTTTCTTTATACTTGGTCAGGCAGCCCGGCCAAAGGGCCGAACTGCCAAAAAGCCGTGCAGAATGATCTGCCGTCATTTTTCCTGCGGGCTTCGGGCTTATTTATTATTTATTCCGTCCGCAGCACTGCTTATATTTCTTTCCGCTGCCGCACGGACAGGGATCGTTTGGATAAATCTTATCGGCGCTGCGGCGCACAGGCGCTTTCGCTGCCGATGTATCGCGGTTTGTTCCGGTCACCTTGGCGACCTCCTCGCGCTCTGCTTTCTGCTCGATACGCACATGCATCAGTACGGTCACTGTCTCGCGGGAAATACCGGCAATCAGCTCGTCAAACATATCATATCCGGCAAACTTATATTCCACAAGCGGGTCTCTCTGGCCTAACGCCTGAAGTCCGATGCCCTGGCGGAGCTGATCCATATCGTCGATATGATCCATCCACTTGCGGTCGATCACCTTTAGCAAAACGACGCGCTCAAGCTCGCGCAGATGCTCGATCTCGGGAAATTCCTTTTCTTTTGCTTCATACAAAGCTACGGCCTTATCCTTCAGGTCTTCGATCAGCTTTTCCTTCGTCATTCCTTCATAAGCGCTTTTCTCCACAGACAATGGCTCCAGCGGGATCATCGGCAGCAGCACATTGTTTAATTCTGCAATATCCCACTCCGCTGACGGAGTCGCATCGTGAATGACTTTATCTACCGCTTCTTTCACGGTATCGCCGATCATCTTGATCACAACGCCGCGCATACTTTCGCCATCCAGCACCTTGCGGCGCTCAGCATAGATAATCTCGCGCTGCTCGTTCATGACCTCATCGTAATCCAGAAGATTTTTACGGATGCCGTAGTTATTGGACTCAATCTTCATCTGCGCTTTTTCTACGGCCGAGGTCAGCATCTTGTGCTCAAGCGCCTCCCCTTCAGGGAAACCGAGCGAATTGAAAATATTCATCAGCCGCTCAGAGCCAAACAGGCGCAGCAGATCATCCTCAAGTGAAATGTAAAACCGGGATTCACCGGGGTCGCCCTGACGTCCGGCACGTCCGCGCAGCTGATTATCGATACGGCGGGATTCATGGCGTTCCGTACCGATGATCATCAGGCCGCCGACCTCTGCCACACCTTCGCCAAGCTTAATATCGGTACCACGGCCGGCCATATTGGTAGCAATGGTCACGGCGCCGTACTGTCCGGCCTGAGCAACGATTTCAGCTTCCATCTCATGAAACTTTGCGTTGAGTACCTTATGAGGAATTCCGCGCTTCTTTAACAGTGCGCTGATCTCCTCCGAAGCTTCAATCGTAATCGTACCTACCAGAACCGGCTGTCCTTTTTCGTGACAGGCCACAATGGCATCGATCACCGCATTGATCTTCTCTTTATGGGTCTTGTAAACCGCATCGTGATGGTCTTTTCGGATAACCGGCTTATTGGTCGGAATCTCGATAACATCCATACCATAGATGTCACGGAACTCCTTCTCCTCGGTCAGCGCTGTACCGGTCATACCGCATTTCTTTTTATATTTATTAAAGAAGTTCTGGAAGGTGATCGTTGCAAGCGTCTTGCTCTCGCGCTTTACCTTGACCCCTTCCTTTGCCTCGATCGCCTGATGAAGGCCATCCGAGTAGCGGCGTCCCGGCATAATACGGCCGGTAAATTCATCGACGATGAGCACCTCATCATCCTTGACCACATAATCCTTATCGCGGGCCATCAGGTTATGCGCCCGCAGCGCAAGGATGATATTATGCTGGATTTCCAGATTTTCGGGGTCTGCAAGGTTCTCAATGTGGAAAAACTTCTCCACCTTATGAACGCCTTCCTCCGTGAGGTTGACGGTCTTTTCTTTTTCGTTGACAATAAAATCTCCGGTCTCGGTGATCTCTTCGCCCATGATCGCCGTCATCTTCGTCATCTCTCCGCTGGCTTCGCCGCGCTCAAGCTGACGGGCTAAAATATCACATACCCGGTACAGCTCTGTGGATTTTCCGCTCTGGCCGGAAATAATCAGAGGTGTTCGGGCCTCATCGATCAATACAGAGTCCACCTCATCAATGATGGCAAAATGCAGGTCTCTCTGCACAAGGCGTTCCTTGTAAATAACCATGTTATCACGCAGATAGTCAAAGCCAAGTTCGTTATTGGTGGCATAGGTGATGTCACAGTTATAAGCTTTCCGGCGTTCCTCCGGCGTCATGCTGTTTAAGATCACACCGACCGTCAGGCCGAGAAACTCATGAACGGAGCCCATCCATTCTGCGTCACGCTTAGCCAGATAGTCGTTGACTGTGACAATGTGCACGCCCTTGCCCTCAAGTGCATTAAGATAAGCCGGAAGTGTTGCCACAAGTGTCTTACCTTCACCGGTACGCATCTCGGCAATACGGCCCTGATGAAGAATAATGCCGCCGATGAGCTGTACACGGTAATGACGCATCCCAAGGACACGCTCTGCGGCCTCCCGGACAACTGCAAATGCTTCCGGCAGCAGATCATCCAGTGTCTCACCTTTGCTCAGACGGTCTTTAAATTCCTGAGTCTTGCCCTTGAGCTGTTCATCGGAAAGCTTTTTGATGTCCGGCCCCAGAGCTTCAATCTTGTCAACCAGAGGATACACGCGCTTGAGCTCGCGCTCACTGTGCGTCCCCAGGATTTTTTCCATTAATTTCATTATCGTTCACTCCCATAATGTCTGTGTGCCGTAAGCCTCTGTGTAAAAGCCATGCGGTACACCAGGGTTTTCGTAACTATTCAGCCCCATCGTCAAATAAAGATTTACGGCTCAATAGCTATGAGTTTTTCCGTATGGTTCGTCAGGCGGTCATCTGTCAGACAATGCAGACACCTTTGACTGCCAAAAATCAGTACCGGTTCAGTCATCCAAACCGGTACGATAATTATAATAGATCATCTTATTGTAGCATCAGTCCATGGGATTTGCAAATAGTTTTTGCAATCCCGGACATCACTGCCGATTACAGCATATCGTCCTGTATCAGCGGTTTTAATTTTGAACGCAGCATTAAGAGCGCGACCGTTACTGAAATATAAGAAATGATGCTCAACGCTGACTGGATTGCCGCCGGCATGGCATCTGCCACATATGCGGCAAAAATAAAGTTGACAATCATCATGTAAATATTCAAAATGACCGCGATAAAGTTAAAAACAATATGATACATGGAAATATTTCCGGTCACCTTTCCTGTTCTGAGCACCGAACGGATCACACGGGTCGTCTTAAGCATCTTGATATAATAAATCAGCATAAGAATGATCACTGCCAGTGCGACTGCCAGGATCAGAAAAACCATAACAACGCTGCCGGTAAAATCGACCCTCATACCGTTCACATAGAAAACACTGTCCACAGCCTGACCGGTAACGACCAGAGCAAAAATGATGATGCCTGCGGCTACCGCGAAGATTGCCAGTAATAAAGAAACGAGAACAATGTATGTAATGATCGCCCCGCGGTTTAATGTCAGTCCCACAGTAGAAGGCACTTTTTGACGTCCGGCGCAGCTTGCGAAAAATAACCACATACCAATAACGATCAAAAACAGCGGAATCATTGCAATAATATTCACAACAACCGAAAATGCCGAGGAACCTCCAAAATAAATTTTGAGCATACCATTTCCCTGGCCATTGAAAAATAACCCGGCAATCGATAAGATCAGCGCCAGTGTGTAGCAGATCGTTCCAAATAAAAACGGAAATGATTTACCACTCTCCCGCACAGCTTCTGTTGCCGCTGTCGGCGAAAAAATACGCTGCCCCGGCATTGTATTGTACATCGTATTGCCATTTCCCTGACCATAGCCGCTACCATACATCCCCTGGCCGCTGTTCCATCCGCCGGCTCCGGAATAGCCGTTCTGGCTGTAATCATAACGATTCTGGTTATTGACATTCTGGCTGTAATCGTAGCGGTTCTGATTATTGATATTCTGACTGTAATCGTAACGGTTCTGATTATTGATATTCTGGCTGTAATCGTAACGGTTCTGGTTACTGCCGTTCTGGCTGTAATCATAACGGTTCTGCTGATTCACATTCTGGCTGTAATCGTAACGGCTCTGGCTGTTGACATTCTGGCCATAGTTATTTGTTCCGTAACTGCTCTGACCATTGCTGCCGGCGCCATAGCTGTCAGGTCCGACGCTGCCGGTGCCGTAATGATTCTGACCGTTACTGTTTTGTCCATAAACAGTCTGCGTATTCTCATTTTCATACTTATTTTCCATAACAATCTCCTTTCTGCCGCCTGACGGCGATCTCCGTTAATATCTTCTTACACTTTTACACATTTGTCAATTTATTTTTCAGAAACCCGTAGATTAAAATATCTTTTTGAAATTCAAAGAATATTTCGTATAATTAATCCTAACGATGCGTAGCTTTCATGCGTAATTCCAGTCGCGAAAAAAGCTGCACGTTATTTTTTCAGTAAGGATAAAAATTGAGAATAAATCGGAAAAAGCCGCCGGGCATCAAATATTTCCCGGCGGCTTATTATCCTGCTTTTATTTAGTTCGTTTCAAAACAGAAGAACTTCCGGTCAAAATTCCGGCTCGATCAGTCCATAAGTATTTCCTTTGCGCTTATACACCACATTCACTTCATCAGTCTGCGCATTGCGGAATACAAAGAAATTATGTCCGAGAAGCTCCATCTGTACGCACGCTTCCTCCACATCCATCGGCTTCATGGCAAAACGTTTGGTGCGGACGATCTGGATGCCTTCATCCTCCTCTGTGTCCATATCCATATACGCTTTCTGGAAATTGCCGCTGCCATGCATCTGATTTACCAGTTTTGTTTTATACTTACGCATCTGACGTTCAATAATCTCTTCCACGAGATCAATGGAAACATACATGTCATCGCTTACCTGCTCAGCCCGGATGATACTGCCTTTTACCGGGATCGTCACCTCAATCTTCTGGCGCATCTTTTCTACACTCAATGTCACGACTACATCCGTGTCCGGAGTAAAATATTTTTCCAGCTTTCCTATCTTTTCGTAAATGGCATCCTTTAACCCTTCTGTCACATCGATATTTTTTCCGCTGATAATATAACGCATACCATCCAACTCCTTTTGTCTATATATTTTCCGAAAAGCTTTTCGGAATAATCCAAAGACGCAGTCCCTTTTTGTCTTGTAAAATTTGTACTGTGTTTGTAAGATTATTATAGCATACTCTCGGGTTATTTCAAGTCAATTAACATTATTTTCAAAATATTTCTATTTATAATATATTTTTTTCATTAAAATAAAATTATTATATCTATTTTTATTAATTATTAAAAAACGCAAATGTCAAGAGATTTTAAATTTTTTTTACATAAACGATACGATTTTACATTATCACCAAAACATATTTTCGCTTTATGCAGACAAAATTATCCACTTTTCCACAGTTTTCGATTGTGGATAATGTGGATAACTTTGTGAATAACTCATTTTTGTGGAAAAACTGCGGTTTCTAAATAGTGGATAACTCTGTTTCTATATAATTTCTCCCGCAATTCTTTATGTAAACATCTGCAATATTTTTTGTGCAATCTTCCTAATTCGACTTTTATCATCATCCCACGGCCCAAAACCCCATCAAACATCTCACAAAATTTCGACAAATTATCTGACGATTTATCTACCTATTCAGCCATGCGGCCGGCAGGCCGAAGGATTAGGCAAGCTTGCTTGCCCTAAGACTTCTGGTCTGACGGACATACGGCGCTTAGCCGCTATCGAGCGTTTAGCCGCGTTAGCGGCGGAAAGCTGCTCTTGCAGCGAAAACGCGAGATGCATGGCTGAATTTCTTCTACCCCCAAGCCATGCGGCCGGCAGGCCGAAGGATTAGGCAAGCTTGTAAAAAGAGGACTGTGAAAAAATGATTTTTCATTTTTTCACAGCCCTTTTTTTAATAATTTACTGAAACATTCGATACATACACAGAGATATAATTCACACTGTACACTACTAAAATTCATAGTGTGTCTGTCCATAAACTGACAATTTTTATGGTCTGTTCTTCTTCTAACACTTCATACACCAACCGATGTTTAAGATTAATACGACGAGAATATGCCCCTTGAAGATCTCCTGCCAGTTTTTCATACGGTGGCGGAGTTTGATAGGGATTTTCCCGTACTACGTCTATCAAAGCTTTCGCCTTTTTATCCAACTTTGCCATCTTTAACTTTGGTATGTCTGCTGCCGCCTTCTTGGTATAAACGATTTTGTACACTACCATTTCACCTCATTTTCCGGCAGGCACTCATCTAGCGGTGTGTTCAGGCCCTCAATAATCTTTTCGCGCTGCTGAGGAATAGAGGACAAATACACCGTTTCCATCAATCCGTTATAATCTTCTTCGCTTATAATAACTGCATTTCCCGCCTTTGTACTGATGTTCACTGGTTCGTTGTATTTGATCGTCTGCTCCAAAAAGTTAAAAATATTCCTACGAAAATTCGTAATATTGGTATTCATCATATTATACGCCTCCTACTACAATATATTTATGGTTAATACCCCTTACATTATCCAGTAAGGAATTACCCATCTTGTTGCTTAAGCTGTTAGAATGATAAGAGCAATCGGTATAGCGGTGACCTCCTTGGGCTTCGCGCCCGTTTTTAAGTCTGCTAACCAGCTCTTCATTCGCAGCGTTCGTTTTATGCAGGTTGAACCGCCTCCAGGGTGCGTTCGTGTCACACCACAGTAGATAGAATGGGCAATGAGTAAAACTGGTACTGACCAATTGCAATCTCAAATAAGGAGTGACATTTCTATGAATCTGAACGCAGTAGGT
>CASFBR010000024.1 GCA_949292795.1 uncultured Eubacteriales bacterium | reverse complement strand
TTTCACGCTTACGGACACCGGAGACGAGTGTCACATAGCCGTCGGCAATAAGCTCTTTAACGATTGTATTGATCGTTGTTTTAGGGATGAGCCATTCCTCGCAAATTTGCTTTTGCGAGTGTGAGCCGCCGTCATCCAGAGCATACAGCAGGGCCATTGTGTTTTCATTGATGCCCAGGTGTCTGGAGGCGAAATAATAGCTTCCGTCAATTTTATTGATGGCGATAAATAAACGTCTTATGGCTTCATAGGAATCTTCCAACGCAGCACCCCCCTTGTAATGAATTTGTTTTCAGGCGGAAAATAAAAAGTACGAAACCGTACTATACTAATATAATACGGTTTCGTACTTAAAGTCAAGCAAGAAGTTTACGGCAAATAAAGCTTATGGCGAATAAAGTTTACGCCGAATAGAGCTTACATCAAAACATTGGCTGTCTCCAGATGCCGTGGAGCATAACATGGTTTTCCGTCCGGGCGTTTAGACGGTTGCTTTGTGGGATTATTCCAGGGGCGTTCCTGTATACATATCATCGGATTCCTGGATGGCGGGCAGAGACAGGCTGTCCACACCGATACTTTCCAGCGACGTGCAGCCTGAAAACATTAAACGGGTACGCTCCACATGGCTGAAATCAAAGCCGCTAAGGTCCAAAGCCTTTAAAGCTTCACAGTTTTTGAACATAGCGGCCATATCCGTCACCTGAGCGGTGTTAAAGCTGCGGACATTTAAGTCGGTAAGACTGTGACAGTCGGAAAACATTTCTTTCATCGAGGTCACCCCGGAAGTGTCAAAATGGCTCAGGTCCAGAGCTGTTATACTTTTGCAGTTATAAAACATACCGGACATACTCTCGGTCTGTGATGTGTCAAAGCTGCTGATATTCAGGTCGGAAAGACCTTCACAGTTGGCAAACATAGAGTTCATGGCAGTCACATTGGACGTGTCAAAGCTGCTTAGATCAAGGGATGTCAGTGCCTGGCAGTGATAAAACATAAACGACATGCTCCGGGCATTGCTTGTGTCAAAGCAGTCATTAAATTCAATGGATGTGACCTGGGAATATTCATTAAAAAGCTGGCTGCTGTCCGGGTTGGCGGTGACGCCGCCTTCACCGGCGATGGTCAGCACATCCTGAGCGACCCATGCCATGACGGAGCCATCCTGAGCTTCAGATACGTCCCAGGCATCCTCCGGCATATCTGCCAGAGTATCCTTAAAGACAACGGAGCGTATATCGGACCGGAAATATGAAGAACCAAAAACAGGCGTCTCAGCCTCGATGAATGCGTTATCGTCAGCGACCATGAGGACATTTTTCGGAGCATCGGCTGTTTCCGGGCTCTGCGCTCCGTCAGCGCCGGCATCACTGCTGTTAGCCGCGTTGTTGTCTGCGGCATCACCGTTAGCCGCGCTGTTGTCTGCGGCATCATGGACGCTTTCGCCGCCCATGGCAGCTGTATCGCTGCCGGCCTCGTCTGATCCGGCCGCAGCGCCCGTGTCCGCACCGGCCGCAGCGCCGGATATATCCCGGGCTGTATCTGCGGCGTTTTGTCCGCTGCCCGCCTGCCCGCCGCATCCTGCAAGGATCATAGCCGCAGCCAGTATACCGGTTGCAAATAATTTTTTCATGACTCTCTCTCCCTGTTTAAGAAATTTGGGATCAATCAATAATCCCCGTAACCTGATTATATCAGGAAAGCCCTGTCGGGTAAAGCCGCAGTTGGCGGGCAAAACCGCAGTTGGCGGGTAAAGCCGCAGTTTTTTTTATGAAAGCCCCGGACGGCGGACAGGCGCCGGAGCGTGCCTGTCCGCAATGACAGGCCGGACATCGGACGGGTGAGACGGTAAGCGCACAAAGGTGACGCGGGCAGCAGTTGTGTGATTTACGCTTTCGCGGCTGTCTGCGATATTTTGTGACAGAGTAGCCATGATTAATATTGTGTGTTATAGCCATGATTAATATTGTGTGTTATAGTTGGGGTATAGCTTTGTGAATCTGGGACAGAGCTTCCCTTTATGCATCGGCGCTGTCCATAAAAAATTAAGCGGGAGTGAGTTTTTATGAAAACGATAACATTGCATACAAAAAATACAACCTATCAACTGGGCATATCGCCGCTGGGCTTTGTCCATCACCTATATTACGGGCCGAAAGCATCCGGAGATATGAGCGCTCTTTTGTCCATGCGCGACCGGGGCTTTTCCGGAAATCCCTATGAAAGCCGGAATGACCGTACCTATTCCATGGATGCCCTGCCGGTGGAATATCCATGCTACGGCTGTGGAGACTATCGAAGTCCGGCGTTTAATATAAGCGATGAAAAGGGCATTTTCGGGGCGGACCTGCGCTATAAAAGCCATCAGCTTGAACCGGGAAAATATACGATCCCAGGGCTTCCTGCGGTCTATCCGGACACATCTGAACCGGATGACATACAAACATTAAAGCTTGTACTGGAGGATGCACGGCTGGGCGCGGAGGTGACGCTGTATTATGGTATATTTCCGGAATTGGATGTGATTACCCGGACCGTGTCTGTAAAAAACAACGGCAAAGGCGTGCTGCATCTTCATAAAGTATTCAGCGCAGCTCTGGATTTTATAAGCGGCGGCTATGACCTGCTCCATTTTCATGGCCGTCATGCGATGGAACGCCTTATGGAGCGCAGTCCGCTGAGCCATGGGACGCTGACCATTGGCAGCTTTCGGGGGACGTCCAGTCATCAGCACAATCCGTTTGTGATCCTGGCCCGACCGGAGACAACCGAGGATTTCGGAGACTGCTATGGGCTCGCCCTGCTGTACAGCGGCAATTTTAAATGCGAGGCTATGATGGATCAGTACGGGCAGACCCGGCTGATGATGGGACTTTCGGATGATATGCTGGATTATGCGCTTTGCCCGGGTGAGACCTTTTATGCGCCGGAAGCAGCGATGGCTTACAGCAGCGCAGGGCTGGCGCAGCTGTCGCATATTTTTCATAAGCTGATACGCACGCATGTGTGCCGTGGGCGCTATCGTGACATCCGGCGTCCGGTGCTGATCAATAACTGGGAAGCGACCTATTTTAATTTTACTGGGGAGAAGATCATTAATATTGCCCGGCAGGCCGCCAGCCTTGGCGTGGAGCTGATGGTTTTAGACGATGGGTGGTTCGGACGCCGCAGCGATGATAATTCAAGCCTTGGCGACTGGTATGTCAATGAGGAAAAGCTGGGATGCTCTATGGCAGAGCTTGCTGAAAGCCTGCACGGTATCGGGATGAAGTTTGGACTTTGGATAGAACCGGAAATGGTCAGCGAGGACAGCAATCTGTACCGCGCACATCCGGACTGGGCCTTTATCATTCCCGGAAAGCCGCCGGTCATGTCAAGAAATCAGCTCGTACTGGATTTTTCAAGAAAAGAGGTTGTGGATTATATTTTTGCTCAGATGACCGAAATTTTAGACCATGCATCCGTAGATTACATTAAAATGGATATGAACCGAAGTATATGTGATGTTTACACCGCTGTCAGCGGCCGGCAAAACTACGGGACGATCATGTACCGCTATGTGTTAGGTGTTTATGATTTTCTGGAACGGCTGACGGCCCGCTATCCGAATATCCTTTTTGAAGGATGCAGCGGCGGGGGCGGCCGCTTTGATGCAGGGATGCTTTACTATACACCTCAGATATGGTGCAGCGACAATACGGATGCCATTGACCGTATCCGGATACAGCATGGCACCTCCTTTTGCTATCCGTCCTGCTGTGTGGGCGCTCATGTTTCAGCTGTGCCAAATCATCAGACCGGGCGGGTGACGCCGTTAAAGACACGGGCGGTGACGGCAATGGCGGGAACCTTTGGCTATGAGCTGGATTTGGGGACACTTGATGCGGCTGAGAAGCAGCAGGTACAAAAGGACATTGCGGCATATAAAAGCTTCTGGCCGCTGATGCATGACGGCATGTATTACCGCCTGACAGACCCCAATACGCCGTGCTGTGCGGCAGCCTGGGCGTTTGTGTCGCCGGACCGCACAGAAGCGCTTGTGAGCGTGGTCGTACTGGAGATGCATGGCAATGCACCGGCAGTGTATATACGCCTTAAAGGTCTTGCACCGGAAAAGCAATATGTTATTACAGCGACAGAAAGCGCAGCGGCAGAAGGTTTGGCGGCGGAAAACGCGGTGTCAGGAAGTGTGCTGATGCATACCGGTATTCCTTTGCCCGCCGGACTGACACAATACGACAGTATTCAGTATTATCTTGCGGAAGTCTCCGACCAGCGGCGTTTCCGTAAAGTATAATAAATAATAAACAGTATTGCCGTAATGACCCAGGAAATGGGGTAGCTGTAAATAATCGTGCTGATCTGCGGGCGCAGAGGCATGGCGATGAGAATCCAGATGATCCGCAGGATGCAGATGCCTCCGCAGGTCATCAGCATGGGGATCAGCACATCGCCGGTGCCCCGGAGCGCTCCTGAGAGCAGCTCGATGAATACATAAACGGTATAACCGGGAACCATGAGCCGGAGCATGACCATACCAATATCAATAACCGAAGCGTCGGTGGTAAAGAGCCGGAAGGCATATTGTCCCAGTGTGAGGAAAAACAGTGTCAGCACAAGGGAGGTGACAATGGCCATACCCAGGCAGACACGGACGCTTTTTTTCATGCGGTCATATTTCCTTGCGCCGAAATTCTGGCCGACAAAGGTTGTGATGGAGATGCCGAAGGCATTGATGATCATCCAGTACAGGGAGTCCATCTTGCCATAGGCCGTCCAGGCGGCTACGGTGTCTGTGCCGAAGGAATTTAAAGACGCCTGGATCATCATATTGGAGATCGTGTACATAACCGACTGAAATCCGGCAGGAAGACCGATATACAGCAGTGATTTTAAGGTTTTTCCATGTATGCGGATGCGGCGCGGGTGAAGCTGATACATGTCCCGTGTGCGCATAAGCGTGATGGTAATCAGCACGGCGCTGACAGCCTGGGAGATCAAAGTTCCGATGGCGGCTCCCGCAACGCCCATGCCGAAGCCAAGGACGAATAACAGGTCAAGCACGATGTTAATCATGCAGCAGGTGATCAGGAAATACAAAGGACGCCGGGAATCTCCCACAGCCCGGAGAATACCGGAGCCGATATTGTAAATAAACACAAATAAAATACCGCCGAAATAAACGCGCACATAAAGGGCAGAGCCTTCCATGAGATTTTCTGGCGTATTTAAAAGACGCAGCATCCACGGAGTCAGCACGATTCCAAGGATCGTAATGATGATGCTGCCGATGATGGCAAAGGCAGCCGCAGTATGGAGCGCTTTGCTGACATTTTTTTCATCCCTGGCGCCGTAAAACTGTGCCAGAACGACGGTTGCGCCGGAGGAAAGACCGACAAAGAACCCGACGATCAGATTAATGATCTGTGCGGAGGAACCGCCGACACAGGCCAGCGCTTCTTTCCCTACAAAACGGCCGACAATAATGGCATCGGCGGTATTGTAAATCTGCTGAAAGAAGGTCCCCAGTACAATGGGAAAGAAGAACACAAGAAGCTGTTTCCAGATGATGCCTTCAGTGATGGCATTTTTTACCGTTGATTTTTCGGACATGGCAATTTCCTCATTTTCTTCAAAAGATTTCGTTAGCGTTGGGGGATCAGGAGGCGCGCGTTTGGTTCCCCGTATACCCCGACGCTAAAGTCCTATCATATTTCAACGGCTGTGTCAATAGATTTGCCCGAAATGTATTGCTAATTTGATCAATTCGTAGTATAATGAAGGACACGCGAATTTAATGCTTTAAAGCGTTTAACCGCAACGGTTCAGTGTGTTAAAGCAAATGATATGTTGAAAGCGTTTTAATTTTTTAAGAGAGAGGTGCATCTAAATGAAAAAAGGCTTTGCATTATTTTTATCATGTGTTATGAGTACTGCGCTGATTGCAGGATGCGGCGGAGGTAACGCCGGCTCTGAGGATACTGCCGGAAGCAGCGCAGCATCTGAAAGCACGGCTTCCGGAAGTGAAGCCGGAAGCAGCACGGAGGCAGCCGGTACAGAGGCGGCCGGAAGCGAAGCCGGCGGCACAGTGGCCGACGGGACGGTGTACAATATTGCCGTACTTCAGCAGCTTGAGCATGACGCGTTGGATGAGGCGACCCGCGGCTTTGAAGAGGCCTGCAAAGAACTGTTCGGCGAGGGCAATGTCAATATCGAAGTACAGAATGCCCAGGGCGAGCAGGCGAACTGTTCCACCATTGCCAACAATTTTGTGGCATCTAATGTTGATCTGATTCTTGCCAACGGGACGACGGCCCTCCAGAGCTGTGCCGCAGCGACAAATCAGATTCCAATCCTTGGCACATCGATCACCGATTTCGGCGCGGCATTGGATATTGCGGACTGGACAGGAGCCAGCGGAACAAATATTTCCGGTACAAGTGATCTGGCCCCCATTGATGAGCAGGAAGCTATGTTAAAGGAGCTCGTGCCGGATGTGACGAAGGTCGGCATTGTATACTGCTCGGCTGAAGCCAATTCCGCATACCAGGCTGAAGAATTTGCAAAGGCGCTGGAAGCGGACGGCATTGATTATGCCGAATATACTGCGGCGGATTCCAATGAGATACAGTCGGTTGTTACGGCGGCGATTGCCGAGTGCGATGCGCTGTATATCCCTACAGATAACACGATGGCCTCCAATACGGAGATCATCAACAATATATGCGAGCCTGCCGGCATCCCCATCATTGCGGGAGAGGAAAATCTGTGCCGCGGCTGCGGTATCGCTACGCTGTCCATCGATTATTATGACATCGGCTACAAGGCCGGGGAAATGGCTTACGACATTCTTGTAAACGGCGCGGATATTACGACGATGAACGTGGAATATGCGCCGGTTGTTGAGAAGAAATATAACGCGCAGCTTTGCGAAGCGCTTGGCATTACCGTTCCCGATGATTATGTGGTGATCGAGTAAAGCGAATGTGATGGATAAAGCGAGGTTACGATAACATGATTTTAGAATATTTTACATCCCTCGATCCCGCCGCGCTGCTGCGCTCACTGCCGGGCAATGTGGCCCAGGGATTGATCTGGGGGATCATGGCACTGGGCGTCTTTGTCACCTTCCGATTGCTGGATTTTGCCGATCTGACAGTGGACGGCTCGCTGGCTACCGGCGGAGCGGTGGCGGTCATGCTCATCCGCGGCGGCGTCCATCCGGCGCTGGCGCTTGTGTTTGCCTTTCTTGCAGGTATGCTTGCAGGGCTTGTGACGGGCCTTTTGCATACGGCGCTTGGCATACCGGGGATTCTGGCTGGGATTCTGACACAGATCGCCCTGTATTCCATTAACCTTGGCATTATGGGGAAAGCAAACCAGGCGATCAATGTCGATCAGTATCCGCTGGTTGCTTCCCTGCGCTATGTGACCGGGGAGATGTCTGTGCGCGTGATGTTTTTTGCGGGCATTATTATCGGATGTCTTGTGCTTATCGGCATCTTATACTGGTTTTTCGGAACCGAGCTGGGCGGCGCTATCCGTACGACCGGCTGCAATCCAAACATGTCCCGGGCACAGGGCATCAGCACCAACTTTATGAAGGTTCTGGCACTGATGCTGTCCAACGGCCTTGTCGGTCTTTGCGGCGGCCTGTACGCACAGTATCAGGGCTCTGCGGATGTCAACATGGGCCGCGGCGCCATCGTCATTGGCCTGGCCGCTGTAATTATCGGCGAAGTGCTCTTTTCAAAGCTCTGCTCCGGCCGCAGCCTGGCATTTGCCTATACAATGATGGCCGTGATCATTGGCGCGATCATTTATTATATGGTTATTGCCATTGTTTTATGGCTGAAAATGCCACAGGATTATATGAAGCTGTTTTCGGCGGTTGTCGTGGCGATCTTCCTGGCAATTCCGTATCTTAAAGGAAAATACAGAAGAAAACGAAGGGCGGTGCCGAAGCAATGAGTTATATGTTAGAGCTGATCAATATACATAAAGCGTTTAATGTCGGTACGATCAATGAAAAGGTTGCGTTAAACGGCGTCAGCCTTCAGTTAAATCCCGGAGATTTTGTCACCATCATCGGCGGCAACGGCGCCGGCAAATCGACGATGCTCAATGCGGTTGCCGGAGTATGGCCGGTTGATGACGGAAAAATCCTCATTGACGGCGTGGATGTCACCCGTCTGCCGGAGCATAAACGGGCAAAATATCTTGGACGGGTATTTCAGGACCCGATGACCGGAACGGCGGCGACTATGGGAATTGATGAAAATATGGCCATTGCCGCGCGCCGGGGACAGCACCGGACACTGCGCTGGGGAATCGCGCGCAAGGAACGCGAATACTACTGTGAGCTGTTAAAGACACTGGATTTGGGGCTGGAATCCCGGATGTCCACAAAAGTCGGGCTGCTTTCCGGCGGTCAGCGCCAGGCGATCACCCTGCTTATGGCATCGCTCCAGAAGCCGAAGCTTCTGCTCCTGGATGAGCATACGGCGGCCCTTGACCCGAAAACAGCCCAGAAGGTGCTTGACATTTCCGATAAGATCATTGCAGATCACAGTCTTACAGCGATGATGGTCACACATAATATGAAGGACGCCATCGCCCACGGAAACCGTCTGATTATGATGCATGAAGGGCGCATTATTTACGATGTGTCCGGTGAGGAAAAGAAAAAGCTTAAGGTCGCGGACCTGCTCGTGAAATTTGAGGAAGCCAGCGGCAGTGAATTTGCCAATGACCGGATGATGTTTGCCTGAAATATTAAATTGCAAAAAAGATATTGAAAAACCTCCGCTGTGACGATCGGCTGATCATGAACCTTCTGTCCGTGCAGCGGGGGTTTTTGCACGCGTTAAGCTGCGCCGGACGGTTGCAGCTTTTATAAATATATGCTACATTTTTTATAGATATATTTTTAGGATTTCAAGAGCGCAAAGCGCGGAGAAATCCGTGGCATCATGGGGTCAAAAGACCTTTTGATCCCAACATCATTTTTATGGATGTATTACAGATATGAAGGAGGCTTTGCTTATGATGGGTTTTTCTGTCGCTGTGTGCCAGATGCCGGTATGCGCGCAAAAAAGCGTGAACCTGGAGTGTATGGAGGCAATGGTTGAGAGTGCTGTACGCCGCAGGGCAAATGTGGTTACATTGCCGGAAATGTTTATCTGCCCCTATGATGTGGAAAATTTCAGAACCTGTGCGGAGGAGGAAGGCGGGCCGGTATGGCAGAGGTGCTCGGACATCGCGCGGAAAAAGCATATTTATCTGTCCGCGGGAACGATACCTGAGAGGGATGCCGACGGACGCATTTATAATACGGCCTATTTTTTCGATCCCGAGGGACGGCAGATCGCAAAGCACAGAAAAATGCATCTGTTTGACATTGACGTAAAGGGCGGGCAATATTTTAAGGAATCCTCGGTACTGTCTGCGGGCGATCAGATTACGGTTTTTGACACGAATTTCGGACGGTTCGGACTGTGTATATGCTATGATGTGCGTTTCCCGGAGCTCGTGCGGCTGATGGCGCTTAAAGGGGCCCGGGTAATCTTTGTGCCGGCGGCATTTAATATGACCACCGGACCGATGCACTGGGAGCTACTTTTCCGATCTCAGGCGATGTATAATCAGGTGTATGTCATAGGAACGGCGCCGGCCCGTGATGAAAACAGCGGCTATGTCTCATGGGGACACAGCATTGTGACCGGGCCGTGGGGAGAGCGCATAGCAATGCTTAATCATAAGCCGGGGATCAAGTGTATCGGCATCGATCTTTCAATGGCCGACCAGGCCCGCGATGAGATACCGATGCTTAAGCACCGAAGGACCGATGTTTATGAACTGAAGGAGATTATGAGATGAAAAAGCTTTCTTTAGTGTGCCTGTGTCTTTCTCTTTCGGCGCTGCTTGGCGGCTGTTCCTGTACGACCGTAGATGATGATGCCCCGGGAATGTTGTCGGTGCTGGCTTATGTGGATGACATATGCGGGGAGGATTATAAAATGACGGCAATCGATGAGATCGGAGAGCGTCCGCAGGAGGTTTTGTATACCTTTAAGACCGAGGAGCGCGGGCTTGTCTTTACAGCTGTAAGCACATTGCAGCCGATTACCTTTGATGCCACTGTTACCAGCTGGTATACAAAAGATATTTCCTGCGATTATCCCGAGGCCGTCCATGAGCTGTACCGGGAACGTGCCGCACAGGCATTGGCAGAAGGTATTGGTTTTGATGCCGGGGAAAAGTTTGGATGGAACGGGTTTATGGCAACTTCCTTTGCCGATCTTGAAAAGCAGGCGGAAGCCTTCTGTAAAGCCGACCGTATATATGGCGAAGAACTGGAATACAATTCACCGGAATTTCTGCAAGACCATCCATTGATGTATGTGAATTTTTACTGGGCGGATGATACGCATCTGACGCAGGACAGCGACCGGATGACTCTGGGCTCTTATGCGGTCGACGGAAGCTGGAGCGAAGAAGCGTTGTATGCAAAACTTTCCGGGGCCTATGCGCAGGCTTATGTCGATGGAAAAATTTCAGATGGTTCGGATATTCCCAAAGCGCTGCTGGATGACTATCATGTGAGTATACTTGAAAATATTTACCTGAACGGTGTACCTATGAGCTATAATACCGTTGAATCGCCCTATTCGACTTTTCAGACGTCGACGAGTGATTATAAATTTTGCTGGTACAGTCAGGAGCAGCAGTCCTACATGCTCGTCTGCGACATCGGCTGTACATCGGATATTTCCCAGGCGCCGATGATCATCGAAGAATATGTGAAGGCATTGGGCGGCACATGCAGTACGAGTAAGGAGACAAGCATCAAGGATACGTTCTATATGACCCAATGGACGATCGGCACAGATACATGGAATTTACAGGCCGGTTATGACACCGGGGTGACAACCTTTAGTGTGGAAAAAAATGGTGAGCTGCTGGATATTCCGTTTATAACGGTGGATGAGGACAGGCAGGTCGGCGCCAACTTCTGCGTCGGTTTAAAGGCGGAGGATTTTGTGAAGCTCTTTGGCCTTGAGTATCATGTGGATGAGGATGCCGGAGCAATTTATATGGAGCGCGCGGACGTAACGAAAAGCGCAAAAGGGTAACAGCCTGGAGCGTGTTATCGTGGACGCAGATGAGGGGAGATGATACAGCGTATGGCAGCCGGGACGAGGGAAGATTTTTCAATCGGATTTTGGAGCGGGAGCCTTTTGGAAGAGCATATGCATCAGGATGTAGAGCTGCTGTTTGTGCTGGACGGCATACTTACGGTGACCATGTTGGATACACGTTTTGAACTTAAAGCGGAGGATATTCTTGTGATCAACAGCAATCACCGCCACAGACTTATCGCCGCCGAACCGGTTTATGTATGTGTGCTTCATTTTAATTATTCGATGCTGCTTAGCGGACAGGATCGGAAGCTGCCGTTTTTTTACTGCAACAGTGCGGTTCAAAAAGGCGAAAAATATGACGGGCTGCGGGAGATCATGGGTAATCTGCTCAGCGAATGTGCAGTTAACGCAGATAAGATGACATTTATAAAGAAAAGCCAGATGTACCGGCTGCTTCATTATCTGGTTCAGTATTTTATGTCTGATGGTATACCTGATAATTCCCGCAGTGATGACGCGCGTGTGGAGCGGATATTGCAATATATTCATGCCAATTATAATCAAACGCTGACACTGGCGGAAATGGCAGAGCTGATGTATATGGCGCCGTCCTCATTTTCACGTTTTTTTAAAAAGCATGTCGGCATGACCTTTGTGGAATACGTCAATCATGTGCGGCTGCATTTTGCGCTGGAGGATGTGCGCTATACGGATAAGTCTGTGGCATGGATCGCTCAGGCGCACGGTTTTGCCAATTCATCGGCATTTTGCCGGGCTTTTAAGGAAGCATACCATATGGCGCCGATGCAGTACCGCCGCCAGGCGCCGGATGTGCAGCAGCCGAAAAAGACCTCCGGGCAGGAAAAGGCGCTTTTGCAGAAATATCTCCGGGAAAATGACATGCATGTCTGGCATCCGTGGAAAAAGAAAACGGCGGAAATTTCGGCGGATGCCAGGGTATTTATGCCCTTTGAAAATATCTGGGGAAAAGCGCTTAATCTTGGAGCAGCGCCGATGCTGCTTTCAGCGGTGCTGCAAAAGCAGATCGTCTTTGCCAGAAAAATGCTGGGTTTTTCCTGCGGCCGGATCACCGGGCTGTTTTCCGCTAAAATGAATCTGCGTCCGGGGCATGAACCGCATATTTTGAATTATGATTCGCTGGATGTGATTTTTGATTTCCTTGTGGAAAATGAAATACAGCCGCTGATCTGCCTGGATAACAAGCCGACGGCAATCTTAAAAAGTGCCAACGAAGAGCTGTCTGAAGGCGATTCCGAGCTGATTTTTGAGACAATGGAAGAATGTCTGGGCGTTCTGGATGATTTTTTACACCATGTAATTTCACGTTACGGACATGATGCGGCGGATCATTGGATGTTTGAATGCTGGTATGATGAGTTTTTTGAAAATACAATGGGTATTCGCGGGAGCTTTCCGGGAATTTTTACAAGGCTTTACCGCTGCATAAGGGCGCGGCTGGAGAATGCAGCTATCGGCGGCTGCGGCCTGAGTACGGCCATCAGTGCGGAAAAATTCGACCGGATGATCGATGCCTGGAGCCTTGAGCCGGTACGGCCGGATTTTATTTCCATTTATCTGCTGCCCTATGTGCGGGCAGACATTGACGGCAGGCGCCATGCCCGGCGCAGGCCAAATATGGATTTTGGTGCGGAGGATCTGGAGCAGAGCCGGCAGATACTTGATGCAAAGGGCTGGAGCGGGGTGCCTGTGTATGTGCCGGAATGGAACCTGAGCCTTTCCCAGAGAAATTATTTTAATGACTGCTGCGGCAAGGCGGCGCTGATGGCGCAGCAGATGTGCAGCCTGACCGGGCGGCTTTCCTTTGCGGCTTATGGAGCGCTCAGCGATCTGTCCGGCAGCTATTATGATTCCGGCCGGCTTTTAATCGGCGCAGGCGGACTGATGTGCCGGAGCGGGATATGCAAGCCGGCGTTTTATGCGGTTCGTTTTATGAATATGCTGGATGCTTATCTGGTGAGCCGGAGCAAGCACGGTATGGTAACGGCCGATGGCCGGGGAGCGTACAGTATTTTATGCTTTAATCATAAAAAGCTGAAATATAATTACTATATCCGGGACGAGTACGATATTGACCCGGATATGGTAAAAACGATTTTTGAAGATGAAGATCGGCTGGATATAACCGTGACCATTGATCATGTGCCAGATGGCCGCTACATGATCCGCGAATATGGGATATGGCCGGAGCGGGGCAGCGTTCTTACAGAGTGGGAAGCACTTGGACGCAGCGCGCCGGTGAGTCTGGAAAACATAAATTATCTGAAAAATATTTGCGTGCCCTGCCAGAAAAACGGCAGTATTACCGTATCCCAGGGAAAGCTTGTCCTTTTAAAGACTCTGGAGGCCCATGAGCTGCTGCTCATCAAAATCGAGCCGGATTAACGGCGCCCTTAAAATTGAGCCGGATTAACATCGGCCTTTAGGCGCGTATGTGGCGGCTCGTGATGCCAGCGGCGGAACCACAGGATATACGGCGGCGACGCTATGAATGATGTGTGAAATGACAGGTGCAAAAATATGCAAGATTTGTGACATATTTTTGACCTGTCTTTTTTATCGTCTGCAAAAAGAACAGGAGCATACATTGATTGGTTAAAAATTGAAATGAAGCTGTGGGATAAGCGGCGTATACTTAAAAAAAGCTTGTAAAGGAGTATCAGAAATATGGCAGTATTAGAAGTGAATTTTGTATCCGAAGCATTGATGCGCACCGTTCCAATGTATGTGATCCTTCCGGCGGATAAGCTTCCGCTCCCGGGGGAATCAAGACCAGAGGTAAAGCCTTTTAAAACGCTTTATCTGCTCCATGGAGTTATCGGGAACTATACGGACTGGCTGTACGGAACTCGGATTCAGCGCTGGGCAGAGGAAAAAAATCTGGCCGTCGTTATGCCGTCGGGAGACAATTCGGGCTATCTTGATCAGGCAGCCTCGAATAATTATTATGGTGAATTTGTGGGAAAAGAGCTGGTAGACATTACCCGGAGGATGTTCAGGCTTTCTGACAGGCGGGAGGATACCTTTATCGGCGGCCTGTCTATGGGCGGAGCCGGGGCGCTGCGCTGCGGATTAAAATATGCGGATACGTTCGGCTGTATTGCCGCCCTGTCCTCGGCGTTTGCCTGCGAGCATTTTGACAGGCTTACAGAGAGCGGCATGTATTTTACTCAAAAACGTTCCTATGCTCAGGCAATTTATGGGGAAGACCTCGAGGCGGCCGCTAAAAGCGATATAAATCCCCGCGTGCTTGTGGAAAATATGCAAAAGAATGGGGATAAGTTCCCCGAAATTTATATGGCCTGTGGATTACAGGACGGACTTTTGGAGGATAATCGGAGATTTGTGGAATTTTTGAAGGCCCGCAGCATAGAGGTGACCTACGATGAGGAAGCCGGCAGCCACGAGTGGGATTTCTGGGACCGGCAGATCAAAAAAGTCATCGACTGGCTGCCATTGGACGAGGCCCGCGCCGGGCGCAGCAGCGGAAACGTAGGGCTTGGAATTAACAAATAACAGAATATTTTGCGAACAGCAGATCAGGCGCAGCGGAAGTGAACGGTCACGGAGTGAAACGTAAGCTTTTGCTGCGCTTTCATAATTTGACAGCATCTTTATGTGTCCATTTTGAAAAATCTATGCTATAATATGGATGTGTAGCATCACAAAACTATATATTTTGGAAAGGATGACGTTAATTATGAAAGAACTGCGTATTGGTATTATCGGAACCGGTATGATCTCCAACCGTCATATGACCGTATGGTCAAAGATTCCCGGGACGAAGGTTGTCGCTGGCTGCGATATTGACGAGAACAAAGTAAAGGCATGGGGCGCACAGTATGGTATTCCTGAGGATTGTCTCTACACAGATTTCCGTGAGATGTTAAAGAGAGATGACCTGGATGCAATCGACGTATGCGTACATAACAACCTGCATACACCGGTATCTGTTGCTGTTATGAAGGCCGGATACCCATGTTACAGCGAGAAGCCGATGGCAGCTTCTTACGCAGACGCAAAGATTCTTTATGATGCTCAGAAGGCTACGGGACAGAAGCTGGCTGTTCAGATCAGCTCCATCTATAACCTTCAGACACGTCTTGCTAAAAAGATGATCGCAGAGGGCAAGCTTGGAAAGATTTATCATGCCCGCAGCGTTGGTCACAGAAGAGAAGGCCGTCCGGGTATGGATATGCCGAACTTCTCCAGAGACTTTATCAGCAAAGAAATCGGCGGACACGGCCCGCTGTCTGACCTTGGTATTTATCATCTGGCACAGATGCTTTATATTATGGGTATGCCTGAGCTTGATCAGGTTTACGGCGTATCCTCCGCAGATTATTATCAGGACCCGAGACTTCTGCCAAACGGCCTGAAATATGAAGTTGAAGATTTAAGTGTAGGTATCGCTAAGTTTAAGGGCGGTATTTCCATGGATATTTATGAGGACTGGGCAATGCATATCGACGATGTAGGCCCAAGCTTTGTTGCCGGTTCCATGGGCGGCTTAAAGCTGATCGATGTAGATACTACCGGCGGCGAGCTGGCAGTTCCAAAGGGCGGCGTGATTATTGGCGGCGGCCAGGTACAGAAACCGACACTGGAGTTCTACGGCTATGAGGATGGCATCATGGTTTCCAAGACGATCGACTGCCAGATGAACGGCCGTAAGGAGGTTCTCGTAGATCCTCAGATCGCAATGTACAATGATAACCAGGTACACTGGGTATCTTATCTGCGCGGCGATCTGACCGATGAGACACGCATTGATTCTCCGTACATTGCAATGCAGACCGCACTCCTGTCCGAAGGTATCTTCCTTTCTCAGGAACTGAACCGCAGTGTAACCGCAGATGAGATTCGTGACCTGTCCAAGTCCACAGCTGTACGAGTACAGGAAACACCTTGGGGCAAGATCGAATACGATTTCTAATACTGTCAGAAAGCTTATAGAATTGAATCGTTGAATTGATTTAGAGGGCCTGCCGCAATATTTGCGGCAGGCCCGTTACTGTTTATAGTTATTTTTTATCGTTGCCATTTGCAGCCATCTTTTGCCGCTGCTCATTTAGCGTTGCCTGTTTCGTCTGCCGCTGCGTTCAGGCTTTGGAAAAACATTTCTGTTTTTCGGATTTTACCCATGAGGGCATCAAACATTTCCGGTGTCAGAGACTGAGGACCATCGCAGAGCGCTTTTTCCGGGTCATTGTGAACCTCGATCATCAGTCCGTCGGCGCCTGAGGCGATGGCAGCCAGTGCCATGGGCTCGACCATCCAGCGGATACCGCAGGCATGAGAAGGGTCTACGATCACCGGCAGATGCGATTTTTTCTTGAGCATTGGAATGGCGGAAAGGTCCAGAGTATTTCTTGTGGAAGGCTCAAAGGTACGGATGCCTCTTTCACATAAAATAACGTTTTCATTGCCGCCGGCCATAATGTACTCAGCGCTCATGAGCAGCTCATCCAGCGTGTTTGCCAGGCCGCGTTTTAACAATACCGGCGTTTTTAGCTTGCCGACTTCTTTTAACAGCTCAAAATTCTGCATGTTGCGGGCGCCGATCTGGATCATGTCCACATCCTGAAAAAGCTCCAGATGCTCCGGGCTCATTAATTCCGTAACGACCGGAAGGCCGCAGACCTTTTTGGCTTCTAAAAGCAGCTTCAGACCTTCGTCATGAAGTCCCTGGAAAGCGTAAGGCGATGTCCTGGGCTTAAACGCTCCGCCCCGCAGCAGTCCTGCGCCGCTTTTGGCGACACTTAGGGCAACGCTGTTGATCTGCTCCGTGGTTTCAATGGAACACGGGCCTGCAATGACCTGAAAATGGCCGCCGCCGATTTTTTTGCCGGCTACGTCCACAACCGTGTCCTGCGGATGGAACTTGCGGTTGGCTTTTTTATAGGGCTCCTGAACCCGCTTTACGGATTCGACAATCTGCCGGGCGGCCAGCCAGTCCATATTGATTTTGGACGTATCGCCCACAAGGCCCCAAAGCATCGTATCCTGTCCCTGGGATTTATGAATATCAAGACCAAGGGCGCGTATTTCCTCCTCAAGTAAACGAACATCCTTTTCCGGCGCATTTTCTTTAAAAATAATAATCATTGTATACTCCTCCTGACATAATAAATCTGCATATCCGTGTGAAACAAAAAAGCTGATGTTGCGGGAACATCAGCTTTGGGGTATTCACAGAGTATGATGGTTACTGGCTGTGTCTGGTGGCTGTTCCGATGCAACACAAAAAATCCGCACGATCATTGCCCGGATAATAATAACCATATTCAAAACCAAAATGAAAGCTGTGGATCGGTTTTAGTGCTGTCATGGCTGCCTCCTGAAAATTATGATTGCGATTCGCCGCACGCGGCGGCTGCCTTAAGCGGCCGGATGATACAGGCGTACTGTATATCTGTGTCATCGCGTTGATTCGATTTTAGCAGAAAAGCGCAGGGGTGTCAATAGCGATTTAAAGCGTAACGCTTTAAAGTGTAAAATAAACAAAATGAAGAAATTGTGAATCGCTGCCGGTGAATTTATTATTTGTGAATAGCGCTCCATGAATCGATGATGGCGCTATACATTAAGACTATTTAGTGATGCTGAAATTATGCAATTAAGATTGCTCAATAATAGCTTGTTTGACAGGACATAAAAAACAGGGCAACTTAAGGATAGAAAATTGATAAAAATGTGAAAGAAAGAATGGCTGTGAATCGATATACTAAAGCTACTAAAAAATTTTCAGGGAGGAAGGTCAATGAGTAGAAGATGGATAGCAGGGATGCTGTGTGTGACAATGGCGGCAGGGCTGGCGGCAGGCTGCGGCAATTCAGAAGCTTCTGCGGATACGGCTTTGCAGAGCAGTGCAGTGGGAGAAAGCGGAGGGAGCTCTTCTGCTGGAGATGACGGTACTGCCGGTGGTGATTATACTGCCGCAGACAGTGGTTCAGACGCAACGACACAGGCGGATGGCAGCGGAAATATTGACTGGGATGAAGACCCGGCACTTGTAAACTGGTACATGTGGGGCGTTGGCGTCAGCGCGCCTTCCACGGAGGCGCTGGACCGCGTAGAGGAAAAGATCAACGCGATCACAGAGCCTGCGATTAATGTGACCGTGAATCTGGAAATGCTGGAAATGGGAAATTATCTGACACAGATGCCCATGCAGATTACTGCCGGGGATAAAATCGATCTGATCACGACCTTCCCGGCCGGAGGCGGCTCCTTTAATACGATGGCAGCCTCAGGACAGCTTCTGCCCCTGGATGATCTCATTGCAGATTATTGCCAGGAAATGACGGCTATGGTGCCGGAAAACTTTTTTGACGCGACAACAATTAACGGAACGATTTATGGCGCGCCCATATATACGGACTATACCAATGATCTTTATTTCATATGCAAGAAGGAGATATTTGATGAAACCGGCTTTGATGAGTCGGATTTTACCTCATATGAGGACCTTACGGTACTTTTTGATAAGGTCAAGGAGCTTCATCCGGAAATGAAGGTCATCAGCTCGGGCGCCCAGTCAATCACAGGAAGCGTGGGCGTTACTCTGAATAATGAAAAGTTTGATCCGCTCACAGAGATCGCCGTCGTTTTTTATGAGAAAGAGGGCCAGGAGACGAAGGTGGTCAATCTGTTTGAAACGGAGGAATACCGCCGGGAAGCGCAGATTTACCGGGATTGGTTCAATGCCGGATATATTGATCAGGACATTTTAATGAGAGAAACCGATGGCACCGATGATCCTACGGTTTTTGGCGGCTTCCTTCAGGGGAATCCTTCCAGAACGCAGCAGAAGCTGTCCGTGGGCGGTACAGAGCTGACCAGTATGAAAATTGCGGAGGGGCCGGTAACAACCAGTTCCATGGCGCTGATGGCTATGGCGATTCCTGTTACGGCAACAGAGCCGGAGGCTGCGGCACGGCTGATGAATCTTACCTATACTAACGCCGAGCTGAAAAATCTTGTGAATTTCGGAATCGAGGGTGAGGATTATACATTAAACGAGGATAACGCGGTTGTTATTACTGAAAACTGCACATACGCGCCCAATACGAACGGTATTTTCGGAAATGTGTTTAACAGCTATCCTACAGAGGCGGAAGCTGCTTCCGGAATAAAACTGGATGAATCTGTTCAGAGCAGCCTTCCGTATTCTCCGCTGCTTGGCTTTACTGTGGATACAAGTACGATCTCCAATGAGGTGGCCGCTCTATCCAGCATTATGGAGGAGTATGGCAAACAGGTAGAATGTGGCATCGCAGATGAAGAAACCTATGATGAGATGATCGAAAAAATGTACGACAGCGGCCTGTCAACCTATTTGGACGAGATTCAGAGGCAGCTGGATGAATGGCTTGCTTCCGGAAATTAAAACCGTGCGGGGCGAAGGCTTTGTACGCAGCGAAAGGAGTGTCAGTGATGCTATTTACTAAGGAACAGTTATTTCCCGGTCTCTGGTCGGTTACAGATATTGCGGGCACCCGAAGCTTTCTTGCTGTGGGGCGTGAGCGCGCCGCTTTGATTGACACCGGGATCGGCCTGGGAAGCTTAAAGGACTATATACGCGGGATTACGCAGCTTCCGCTGACCGTTATCGGAACCCATGGACATCTGGATCATCTCGGCGGTTCCGCGGAGTTTGACGAGGTGCTTCTTGACCGCAGAGATTTTGATTTAGCCTATGGACATCAGAGCGGGAGCAAACGGTATGATTATGCAAAGGGCTTATATACGGCTATGCATCCGGAAGAAGAATGGCGTTTTGAGGAATCCGATTTTATGCCTGTGCGGACGGCCCCATATACGCCGCTAAAAGGAAATGACGTGTTTGATCTGGGCGGCATTACGGTGCGGATGCTGGATTTGCCCGGCCATACCCAGGGCTCGAAGGCGGTGCTGTTTGAGGAGCTGCGGACAGTGCTTCTCGGCGATGCATGTAATCCGGGGGTATTTCTTTTTGGAGAGGAAGCCTCCTGTGTCGAGCAGTACATGCTGGATTTGAGGGCGTTTAAGGAAAAATATGACAGCCTGTATGACCGTGTGCTTGTATCTCACGGAGGGCCGTTTGTCGATAAGGCAATCGTGGACAATGTCATTGCCATCGGCCAGGCGATTATGGACGGCACCGATGATCACGATCCGGTATTTTTACACGGAAGCAGCGCCTGCAATGCTAAAAGGACAGGCGCCTTTGGCCGGCGTCTGGACGGCGGTCTGGGGAATATCGTATATAACCCGGAAAAGATTTTTATTCATAAATAACCCTATATTTAATCCTATATTATTTTTTGCAAGAACCCCGGCGGGATTATCCTCCTTCTCTCGCCGGGGCTTGCTTTTTTGGTACGGATAGATTTCGCGGTTTGGAACACTTCAGCGAAAGTCCCGCGTTTTTATTTGCGCAGGCTTTTTTTGCGCAAAGAGGACTTGCCTTGCTTCCTGGTGTGTGGTATATTGAGAACTATTGGTAACGGTTTAGCTATGCGAACTGTTATAACGATTGTAACTGTTAAATCTCTATGCAATGAAAGGACGATTCCATGAAAGAAAAGAAGTCAGGGCTGTTCCGTCTGATCCTAAGGCTGCTCCAGGGTGTGCTTATCGGTGTGGGCGCAGTATTGCCCGGTATTTCCGGCGGCGTGCTCTGTGTTGTTTTTGGCATTTATAAACCGGTTATGGAGCTTCTGGGAGCGCCGCTGCGCAAGTTTAAGACCCATGTACCGATGCTCCTTCCGGTGATCATCGGCGGCGCCGTAGGATTTCTCGGCGTGGCAAAAATTCTGGCATTTTTCCTGGAAAAATATCCGGACCCGTCAGTCTGCCTTTTTATTGGCCTGATTACAGGAATGCTGCCCTCCCTGTTCCGCGAGGCCGGCGAGAAGGGCCGCCCAAAGGGCTCCTGGGCTGCGATGGTGATCGCGTTTGCCGTGATCATTGGACTGCTCGTATCGCTGAATATGTTTTCCGTGACGATCTCTCCAAATTTTGGATGGTATATCTTCTGCGGCTTTTGTCTGGCCTTAAGTGTCATCGCTCCGGGTATGAGCTTTTCCACGCTGCTGATGCCGCTGGGACTGTACACGCCGTTTGTGGATGGCCTTGGAAGCCTGAGCGCCGGCATTCTGGCGCCTGCGGCTATTGGAGCAGTTGTGACGGTCATCTGCCTGGCTAAGGCCGTAGATGCACTGTTTGATCATTTTTATCCATACGCCTTCCATGCGATCATCGGTATTGTGATTGCGGCGACGATTATGATTATCCCGGTTAAGAGCTTCACCGTATCGGCAACCGCTGCGGTTGTAAACGTCATCTGCCTGGCTGTGGGCATTGTGGCCGCGCTGGCGCTTGATAAGTTTAACTCCAGCATTAACAGCTCAGAAGCAGCTCAGTAACTGTAAGGCATTTAAAGGGAATGACACCAGGTCTTAAGAGGCTGTCTGCGGATGGTCGGCTGTGTTCTTAAGCCGGAAGATCATTGACAATCCACGGGTTTTTTGATAAGATAAACGTGTTTAAGGTAACCGTGTAATGTCAGGTATGAGGTGTTCTAATGAGAAAAGAGCCAACTGAAAAGTGATATGTGTCATCAATGGATTCATTGTTGTGTCATCATTGCTGTTTTGTGTGCTCTTTTTTTCGTTAGGACACCTTTTTTGGTTACTTCTTTAGACAGGGCGGCGGGAGGGGCCGGCCGGCAGTGCTTTCGATTGTCCCATCCGAAAGATGTCTGCCATAACAAAGGACAAAAGCACAGAGGAAAACGGCTTACAGGCTGAGCTGTTTTCCGCAGGAGAGAGAAGAAAATGAACATTTACAACTTTTTAGCGCTGTTAGGAGGCCTGGCGCTGTTTCTGTATGGTATGCAGATGATGAGCTCCGGACTGGAGGCCGCAGCCGGCAATAAGATGAAGCAGATTTTAGAGCGGCTTACGGCAAACCGGATCATCGGCGTCCTGGTCGGTGCGCTGATCACAGCGATTATCCAGTCCTCGTCGGCAACGACGGTTATGGTCGTCGGATTTGTAAATTCCGGTATGATGACCTTAAAACAGGCGGTATGGATCATTATGGGCGCCAACATCGGAACGACGATCACCGGGCAGCTGATTGCCCTCAATGTCGAAGCTGTTGCACCGCTGTTTGCGTTTATCGGTGTAGCCGCGATCGTTTTCCTTAAAAGCCCCAAAATCCATAACATCGGCCTGATTCTGGCGGGCCTGGGCGTTTTGTTCATCGGAATGAATATGATGGGCGATGCGATGGTGCCGCTTAGAGAGTCCGAAGCGTTCATTTCTCTGATGACAAGATTTTCCAACCCGGCGCTTGGTATTCTGGCAGGTATGATCTTTACGGCGATCATCCAGTCCTCATCGGCCTCGGTGGGAATCCTTCAGACGTTAGCGATCGGAGGGCTGATCGGTCTTGACAGTGCTGTGTATGTACTGTTTGGACAGAATATCGGTACATGTATCACCGCAGTTCTGGCTTCGATTGGAACCGGGAGAAATGCAAAGCGGACAACGATCATTCATCTGTCCTTTAATATTATTGGAACCGCTATTTTTACAGCTGTCTGTATGGCGCTGCCTCTGGCAGACTGGGTCGCTTCCTGGACGCCTGACCGTCCGGCAGCTCAGATCGCTAATATGCATACGCTGTTTAATGTGGTGACAACGCTGCTGCTGCTGCCGTTTGGCGGCCTTCTTGTGAAGCTGGCACGCAAAATCCTTCCGGATAAAGCGGATGAGCTGGGTGAATCCCGCCGCCTTGTCCATATCGCACCGCGCAGACAGGCGGGTGAGGTTAAGGTCGGTACTTCAGCGATCGCTCTTGAGAGCATCCGCATGGAGGTTATGCGTATGGCCGGCATGGTTCGGGAAAATGTGAGCCGGGGCTTTGCGTGTATTCAGAAAAATGACGATGAATCAAAGCTTCAGGAAGAGATGCGGGAGCGGGAGGATTACATTGATTTCCTTAACAAGGAGATTTCGCAGTTCGTTTCCGATATTGTCACAAAGGAAAAGAATGAAGCGGATGCCCAGAAAATGACGGCTTATTTTAAGCTGTGCAGCGACCTGGAGCGCATTGGCGATCACGCCTCAAATCTTCAGGAATACGCCATGGACCTGAAAAAGTACAGCCTTGAGCTTTCAGATGAGGCCATGGATGAAGTCAGACAAATGCAACAGATGTGCGAACACTCGCTGAAGCTTGTTACAGACAGCCTGCAGGACTTTAGCAAAGAGCTGTTTACGCAGATCGTAGTGGCAGAGGAAAAGATCGACGATATGACCGACGATTTCCGTAAAAAACAGTTTTCCCGGATGAGAAAGGGACATTGCAGCGGGGAAGCGGGAATTTTATACTCGGAGGTTTTGACGGACTTTGAGCGGATCGGCGATCATATACTGAATATCGGCGAAGGCCTGATGCAGATTCACATGCTGCAGTAACCTAATGATAATTTTTTCAAACGACAAATTTTAAACGATGATTTTTAAGGAGTGATTTTGATTGGACTCAGTTCCCCAACAGATAATTTTACAGGTGATTTTGATTCTTATTAACGCATTTTTTGCAGCAACGGAGATTGCGGTCGTTTCCCTCAATACGACGAAGCTTAAAAAGCTTACCGAGGAAGGAAACAAGACTGCGAAGAAGCTGTTGAAGCTTGTGGAGGAGCCGACGGGCTTCCTTTCCACGATCCAGATCGGTATTACCCTTGCCGGATTTTTGGGCAGTGCGTTTGCCGCTGACAACTTTGCCGGTTATCTTGTGACCTGGGTGTATGACGACCTGGGCTTCCACGGACTTTCTGTATCGACGTTGAATACATTAGCCGTTATTGTTATCACAATTATTTTATCCTATTTTACTTTGATTTTTGGAGAGCTGGTACCGAAACGAATTGCCATGCAGAAGTCCTATGAGGTGGCAAAGTTTGCATGCGGCGTTGTCAGTGCGGTAGCTTTTGTGATGCGGCCGGTTGTCTTTTTCCTGTCGCTGTCCACAAATGGCGTTCTTCGTCTGCTCCGGCTGAAAACCGAGGCTGAGGAGGAGAGCGTCACTGAGGAAGAAATACGGATGATGGTTGATCTTGGCGAGGAGCGGGGCGTTATCGATGAAGATGAGAAGGAATGGATACAAAATGTGTTCGCCTTTGATGATACCCCGGCCAGAGATATTATGACGCACAGCACCGATGTGGTCTTTATCTCTGTCAATGCCGGTGAGCAGGAAGTGCTTGATACGATCCGTGAAAACGGGAAGTCCCGTTTCCCGGTATTTGACAAGGATTTTGACGATGTCATCGGCGTTCTTTACGCGAGAGATTTTCTCATGGCGGACAGCCGGACCCGCGGCAATTTAAAATCGCTGCTGCGCGCGCCGTATTTTATCCCGGAAAGTATTTCCGCAGATAAGCTGTTTAAAGATATGCAGACGAAAAAAATCCACTTTGCCGTTGTTGTTGATGAGTTCGGACAGGTCAGCGGTATTATTACCATGGAGGACCTCTTAGAGGAGATCGTCGGCAACATTTATGATGAGTACGATGCGTCTGAGAAGAAGGAGCTTGAGAAGGTTTCCGATACGGTATGGCGTGTCAACGGCGAGTGCGATATTGAGAGCCTTTCGGAGGAGCTTGGCGTGAAAACATTAGAGAGCCCGGATTATGATACGGTGGGCGGCTTTATTTTCTCCCAGCTTCACACGATCCCCAAGGATGGAACAACCTTTGATATAGAATTTGATTCTCTGATTTTCCATGTGACAGAGATCGAAAACCGGCGCATTAAGGAGGTTCTCGTGGAACGTCATGAGGTACCGGCGCAGGCGGACGATGACTCTGAAAGCAAGGAGAAGAAAGACAGAGATAAAAAGGAAAGCAAAGCGGAGAAGGCGGAGTAAGCCTTAAAAAGAGCAGATATATAAGGGGTCCTGCGGCACATCCCATCATTGATGGGCCGCAGGGCCCCTTTTTCAGGTAAATAATTTCCGGATTTCCCGAAGATCAATATCGGTGATGCGTTTCAGCGGGATTTTTGCGGCGGCAAAGGCCATATCTTTAAAATGATCCCGCTGCCGGGCATCGCGTGTATCATGGCTGGCATCGTCCAGCTCAATGACAAAAAGAACATGGAGCTCCTGATCGCAGATGACGAAATCCACATGCTTGGCGGCGATCTTGCGGAAATATTTCATGTAGTTCTTCTTGTCTGTTACTGCCAGAAGGTCTTTTACGCCAACCTTCGGACAGATGATGCAGTCATATTCCTCGGCAGCCTGCCGGAGAAGCATATAAAATTTGTATTCGCGCTTTGTTAATATGTGTTTGGCTGCATAAGGATAGCAGCGCCGCCGGTAAATGAAAAAAAGGATAATGCCGGCGGCGATTATGGCGATGACGATGATCGGGTATAAGTAATCGTAGTTCATAGCGGTATTCCTGTGTGTGCGTAAATTTTCTGAAGCAGCTTTTCCCAGGGGTAAAGCTGGGTAAATTTTTGGATGATCTGGCGCCGGGACGGCCCGGGAATCGTTTCCAGGGGGATATAAAGGTCAAGCTCTCCAAGCAGCAGCCCCCGGCGGTCACGGTAAATCTGGCGGATGCCGCTGTATTTGTAAATGCTTTTTTCACCGCCGCGCCAGAGGGTAAAGCGGCCGTCCTCAAAGCGGATGCGGCAGCTCTCGCGAATGTTGGGGCCGTCATAATCAAGCTTCGTCCCGGGAAGATGAATCTGGAGCAGGCACAGTGAGTGCAGGAAGCCGATGAGCGAGACAATACATACAGCGACGCACAGCATCAGGATGAGCATGGACGGGTCATAGTATTTGTCCAGCTCAAAGAGGTATTGAAACTCCACAAGGGGCCAGCTGCTTACGGCAAACAGTCCGATGATCACAGCGGCGAAAAAGGTAACGGTACAGATGATGCGCTGTATGCGGCGCTGTGAGATGTTGCATCTCCGGTGGTAAAGACTGTCGCGGCGTTCCCGTATCCAGTTATCAATACAAAATTCGATTTCATACATAATGACCACCTCATTTTAGTATAGAACTCTGGCGCTGACCGTGGCGGGAGCTGTGCCCTGGTTGCTTACATAGAGGGTATAGGTTCCGGTGGCGGGAACCGTGTAGGTTCCATAGCGGACATCCTCCCGGGAAAAGCCTACGGCAGTGCCGTCCGGCGCGAGCCATCCAAGCGTCAGAGTACGGCCGTCCGGCTCCTGTGTTGTGTAGATGGTGACCTCGGTGCCCTTTGCAAAATGAAAATTTTTGATGGCGCCGGAAATCCCGGCGTCTGCTGTTCCGCCGAAATAGTAGGTTGGCGGTGTGCCATCCGTGTCCGGGGACGAATAAAGCCAGTAATCATAAAATGTGTCCGTATGCTCTGAGAGCAGCCGGGTATCGGAAAATTCCTGGAGAATCCTCAGATTTCCCAGCGCATTAAAGTCCGTATTTTTAATCGTAAATACATTTTGGCGAAGTGTTTCAGAGGTTATGTCATCCTGCCTGGTCATGTAAGTGCGGTTTACAAGCGCTGAAAAACGCTGTTCTAAAAGTGTTCCGCCGCCGATACAAAGCGCTGTGCCTGCAAGCAGGAAAACGGCGCACAGGCTAATGGAAAGCAGCGGGAGCAGCCCGCTTTTTTTGCAGCTTTGGACACGTTTAATACGGGTTTTTAAGCGCCGGCCGTTGAGGCTTAAGCCGGACATAAAACAGCTGTTTTCATAAAAGCGCCGTCTGCCGGCAGGTGAATTTTGCCCGGCATTGCGTATAAGCAGAGAAAAATACTGCTTTGGGCTGTGACAGGCGTTTTTGCCGCTGCACACATCCACGTCGCAGGCAACCTCGCTCCAATCCTCAAAGTCCAAAAACATCCGCCAGGCCAGCGGGTGAAACCAAAATAAAACCCGGATGACGAGCAAAAGTCCGCGGATTTTTAAATCGCCGCGGCGAATGTGCGACAGCTCATGTGCAATGACCATAGACAGCTCATCGTTGGTATATGTACAAAACGGAAGGAAAATCCGGCTTTTTATACCAAGGGGCGCCATCGGTACAGGGACGCGGGTGCGGCAAATCTGTACCGGCTCTGTAAAATCAAGCCCCGGGTAGAGCTGTTCATTGCCGTTGGCATCTAAAAGCCATGACCGGCGATCCATATTCCGGGCAATACCTGTGGCGCGGGAGACCGTACCGCCGTCGCGGGAAAATGGCAGATGCGCGATTTTGTAAATACCCAGCAGGACACGCATACCGTACAAAATACAGCCTGCGATCCATATTATCCCGAGGATATGGAGAAACTTCCCGAAAGCGTCGCTGTGCCAGGGAAGGCCGGACCAGACAGTCTCCCTGCGGAAATAATAAAAGCTGCAAAAAATATAGTGGAAAGGTACAAGCCAGAACACTGCGAGGAGTATGAACATATGGTAGCATATAGTGTACAGCCTTAATGCCTTTAATGGAATCAGAACGAGACGCCACAGCAGCCAGGCCAAAATAATACCAATACTGTTCGATAGCAGGATTACAACACAGTTACTCATCCATGTCATTAAGCATCTCCCTCAATTCCGTAAGGTCCTCTTTTGTGAGTGCATCGGTTTGGCTAAATGCGCTGGCCAGCGCGTGAATGGTAGGCTTTCCCCAGAAATCCAGCATGGCGTGCATCTGCATATCCAGATAGCTTTCCATGGAAATTTTCGGGAAGTAAACGCGCCGTCCCGGTGAAGCAGGCTTAAAATCAATATAGTTTTTCTGAATCAGCCGAAGCAGAAAGGTAGAAACGGTCTGAGCCTTCCAGTAATGTCCATAGCCTTCGCAGGCTGTGATCACATCGGAAAGGCGCATCGGTTCGCGGCTGTCCCAGAGACAGCGCATAACGATCTCTTCGGATTCACTGAGCTTTTCGGGGAGCTTTTGTCCCCGTGTTTTTTTAGAACCCTTCATAAAACATTACCCCTTAAATATTACTATGTTTGTAAGTATATTATAGTATATTTACAGTAAATACGCAATACTATATTTATAGTAAATATGTAATACTATATTTATAGTAAATATGCAGTGCTGTATTTGGGATAAATATGCAATACTGTATTTGGGATAAATATGCAACAAATATGCACAACAAATATAATATACAAATATGCACAACAAAAGGCTTGTGCTTTTGTTGTGCATCGCACCGGCTGGGTATGGTATCGGCCGGGTATGGCACCGGCCGGGTATGGCATTGGCCGGGTATGGAATCAATCCGGTATGGCATCCGGGCGTCAGGGACGAACCCTTTGAATATTCACATCCATAGAAAGGTCATTAAAAAATGCTTCCAGCTCCTCCTGGGAATCCGCCTGGAAGCTGTCATTAAAGATCGGACAGGCGTTTGAAAAAACTGCTCCGTCCTCTTTCGGGACAAAGGTCACCGCCATAGGTACGGCATCGTTAAAGGTGTAGATATAGATTACAGGTTCAGAAAGCTCAGTATTGACAAAGCCGTCTGTTAATGTGCAGATACTTGCAGCGGTTAGCGCCTCGGAACCGGCATAGGCATTGATCTGATTGGTGATTGTGAGATAAAGCCGTGAAAGAATATTGTCCCGCAGCTCATCTGAGATATTATCCGGAAGCGTTGTGCTATTGGCGGAAAGAAATTCAGCAATCCCGGTATCGGTGAAGGTCAGTGAATAAACGGCACTGGGGCTGGAAAAATCGCCTTCGCCTGCCTGCGTGACAATCGCATTAAAATCCGGATTAGTAGAGTAAAGCTGAAGCACTTCTTCATTTTCCATTGTCTCATCAATGAGAGAGATGAGCTTAAGTCCCCGGTCATAAAGGGACATGCTGTCTGTCTGGCCGGAATGTGCTGCTTGTCCGGACTGCTCTGTCCGGCCGGAGCGTTCTGTCTGGCCGGATTGAACCGACCAGGAAAACTGGCATCCGGCGGCCGCTGCGGAAAGCCCCAGTATGGTGCAGACTAAAAACAGTTTGTTTTTCTTCATAAATTATACCTCCCCATAATAACTAAATTATGTTTGTTAATGATATTATACCGGAAACAGATTTTTTTGAAAAGAGGGAGGCATGGCAGAATGGTTACAAGGTTTTATCTGTGAGATTGTAAGGTTTGCCAAAAGCACTTATTGCACCGTGCGGGGGTATTTTGATATAATCATTATTATTCAGAATGATTCAGAAAAACAGGAAGTGTATACAGATGATACAGGATTTAAACGGCAAATATTTTGATAATCAATACTGCGATTACGAACCGCGGCCGGAGGATAAAGTGATCAGTTTAA
>CASFBR010000023.1 GCA_949292795.1 uncultured Eubacteriales bacterium | reverse complement strand
TTTTGAAGGTACAACCTTCATGATCCTCCTTAGCTCAGTCGGTAGAGCATGCGGCTGTTAACCGCAGTGTCGTTGGTTCGAGTCCAACAGGGGGAGTTAGGGCATGAAGCCTGAACAAAAGAGATTGGCTCCATGGTCAAGTGGTTAAGACACCGCCCTTTCACGGCGGTAACAGGGGTTCAAATCCCCTTGGAGTCACTTCCCTTAACGGGAAACATACAATTCCATAAGTGAAGAAATGAGATTTTCTGTGGCTTGATTCAGACCAGACATTTGGTGTATAATAGCAATTAGATAATTTACACGCCGATGTGGCTCAATTGGCAGAGCAGCTGATTTGTAATCAGCAGGTTATCGGTTCGAGTCCGATCATCGGCTTTTTGGACCTTTAGCTCAGTTGGTTAGAGCAACCGGCTCATAACCGGTCGGTCCTGGGTTCGAGTCCCCGAAGGTCCATTGCCAACTAATAAAGGTATCCAAATAAATATGGCCCAGTGGCTCAGTTGGTTAGAGCGCCGCCCTGTCACGGCGGAGGCCGAGGGTTCGAGTCCCTTCTGGGTCGTTTAGACAAGATGTCTAATAAATTTAATATGGGATCTTAGCTCAGCTGGGAGAGCATCTGCCTTACAAGCAGAGGGTCACAGGTTCGAGCCCTGTAGGTCCCATTGATGCCGGCGTGGCGGAACTGGCAGACGCACAGGACTTAAAATCCTGCGGGACTTATACTCCCGTACCGGTTCGATTCCGGTCGCCGGCATTGAAAATTAAATATTATGTGCGCGTAGCTCAGCTGGATAGAGCGTCTGACTACGGATCAGAAGGTCGGGAGTTCGAATCTTCTCGCGCACGCTATCTAAAAAGCCTTGATTTTTCAAGGCTTTTTTGTATATAATAAGTTGAGGTTGTTTTAACCTTGTTATAATTTATTTTAACAGAGGGGGACTGTGATATGTTCTGCACAAATTGCGGCAGCCAGTTGCCGGAGGACGCTCTGTTTTGCCCGAATTGCGGGGAACAGGTGATGATGGATGAGGAAGAAACAAAGGAAGAAATACATTCATTTTCCTCAATGGATCAAGGTGAAACTTTGGACGATACAAGTGCATTAAGCACAGATATAGCAAACGAAAATGAAGCAAACGAAAGTGTACCAGAAAAAAGTGCACCAGGCGCACCGGATGAAAATGCAGTGTATGAAAATGCAGCAAATGAAATCGAAGCAGACAAGGAAGATACAGCTGACGAGGATTTTTCTATTCCAGATATAGAAAAGACAGTAGTGATTACAAATCATGAGAATCCGGAAGATTTAAATCCCCAGACTTCATCTACCGAGGAACCGGTTTCGGAGCCTACCATAGTTTTAGGTGATGTGCAATTCGGCGATACATTCCGGTATGCGGCTGAAGAAACACCTCAGCGTGCCACAAATGAGCTGGAACGGGAAGATACTCAGACTGTATTTAATGAAATCCAGGAAAGTCTGGCACATCCGGATATTGATTTTGAACATAGTCAGGGTACTGACAGTAGTATGGACCATTTTTCTGGCAGAGAAGAAACTGTTCATATGTATCCCGGAAATGATACATTATACAATGGGGCGAATGAAGAAAATAATACGGTTTTTTCTGTTCCGCAAATGGAAAATAGCGGTGCCTTTATACCGCCGTCAGGACCCGGCAATATACCAGGCAGTCATGATATGAATGGTGATGGAGATGGTGATGGACAAAAACCACGGCAGCAGAAGAAAATCGGATTGATTATAGGGGTTGCAGCCTGCGCTGTTGTGGTCATTGCGGTGGTTATAGTGCTTGCCGTGATGCTGACATCCTCGTCCAGACAGCGCCGCCAGTATCAGGATCAGATCGATCAGGCAGAAGAGTATATGTCTGAATCCGATTACGACAAGGCGATTGAAGCATTCCGTAAAGCGATTGAGATTGATGATCAGGCAGAAGATGCTTATGTTGGTCTTGCAGATGCTTATATTAAAAATAAAGAATACGGTAAAGCGGCAGATGCTTTGAATGACGGAAGCAAGGCAACCGGAAGTAAAGAAAGAATTGAAGAAAAGAAACAGGAACTAATTGAGCTGGACCCGACGCAGAAACCTAAATTTGAGGATAACAGCGGAAACAGCAGCTCGGGCGGTACGTCTACACCATCGTCAACATCAACACCACCATCAACATCTGCACCTCCTGCATCATCTGAGGCTCCGGTTGATGGAAGTGAAGAGACAACGCCGACAACCGAAAGCCCAGATAATGTGACACCAGACAGCCCCGGATCCGAACAAACCGATACGGATGCACCTGCGGTCGACGAGGGTAAAGGAGACGAGGGCTCCGGCGATGAAGGTAAGGGAGATGAAGGCTCCGGCGATGAAGGTAAAGGAGACGAGGGCTCCGGCGACGAGGGTAAAGGAGACGAAGGCTCCGGTGATGATGGGCAGGGTGATGTGATTACTGTCGGTACGATTCAGTATCAGATGAAAGAATATTATCATGAGACAAAGCTTCCCAATGGCGAGGTTGGAGCTTATACACAGATTACTTACCCTTATTTTATGGGTGAGACTGATGTGGCTGCCGGATTGAACAGCTATATGGAAAAGCTGATTGATACATTTTCTAGCAGTGAAGATGAGGTTTCGGATTATACTGGCGAGGAAGATATTTCATTCCCTCTGTATGATAAAGCAGATTTTGAGGTGACTTATGGTTCTGACGGTATTGTGTCAATGAAGTATACTTACGCGACAGCGAATACAAAACCGAGAACATGCGGACTGATTTTTAGCGGCAGCGATGGAAGCCAGCTTGGCTGGGCGGATGTTCTGAATGCATCGGAAGATGATCTGGCAGCGCTGATTAAGACTTATTATGATGCGGATAAAAACAATCTTCCGGTGGAGGAGTTTCTTAAACGGGTAAGCTCAGATTGGAATAATTGCTATATTAACGGCGAGGGAATTTCTTTTATAGCTTCGGGTGATGAAAGTATTGAAGTATTGATCCCATTTTCCGAAAGCGGACTATTTAAATTTTTAGATGCCGCTGAGACACCGGAGACTTCCGAGAGCAATACGCAGAAGCCGGATGAGAGTAAACCGGAAACGGAACCAGATACCAAGCCGGAAACAGAGCCAGAAACCCAGGCTCCGGAAACAACCGGTTTTTCATGGATCGTTCAGCCATCACTTGCATTTGAGGATGTCCTTCCGGTAATGGACGATGGCCTCTGGGGCGGCGGTGACGTGGACAGCGAGTTCCCATTGACGGTTTATAAAAAAGACGGCAAACTTGGCCTGATGGATTATAACGGAAATGTTTTGAGTGATCCGATATACAATATGGTTTACGGATGTGCATCTGCCAGCAATCAGGCCTATACAATGTATGCATCGTTGATGGGAAGCGATGTGTGGACAGCTAAGGCAGTAGACACTGCTACCGGTCAGGCATCCGGCGCTGAACATCTGGGACATGGCGGAGTGGAAATGATCAGCGTCTATTCCAGAAGCGACGGAAAAGTCTATAATATTTCCGGAAGTGAGTATGGAGAGGGCGGTTATGCCGGTGACAGTGTGATACCGATTGCCGTAGTTGATGATCCGGCGTCCGTAGATTTTATGTCTCTTTATAATGATACATGGGTCGGATATGGATTGCTGACACCATCAGGGACATTGGTAGATGGCGTTTTATATGACCGTATTTATGAAAATTCCGGAGACCGTTTTGTAGCGATGTCTCAGGGAAAATACGGTGTAATCGATGCATCTGGAAATGTGATCATTCCTTTTGAATATGAAGGTGCCATATATTTGGATTTCAATGCCGTTTCACAGAATCCAGGAGCGGTGGCTACCCGCGAGGGTGCGCCCTATGCTTACCATGAAGGCTATATTGCTCTGAAAAAAGATGGTATGTGGGGATATTTTGATGTTAACGGTAATTGCCTGACGGGCATGGTTTTTGAAGAGGCCCGTGCGGTCCATCAGGGACATGCCTATGTTAAACAAAATGGACAGTGGGGGGTTATTGAAATTACTCCACAGAGCTGAAAATTTAAAGGTACGGTGCAACTCAGTAAAATGGGCTGCATCGTACCTTTTTTATTTAAGCTTATTTGCGGAAAAGATCAATCATGAACCAGACAAGTATCAGGCCGCCGAAAAGGAATCCAATGAAGCTTGGCCATGGAAGGCCAAGAATATGCGGCTTTACCGGTGAAAGACACAGCAAAGCGGAGCTGATGAACAGTGCGCACACAAGCAGGGCAGCCGTAAGCCGGTTAAAGGATTTTTGAAAACCCCGGACAAGATCACGGGAATCGCTGAGCTCAAGATTAAGCTTTGTCTGCCCGTTTTTTGTAATGTTCAAAAGATCTGAAAGCAGTGAAGGAATCGTCAGCATTTTATCTGTGGATGCATAAAGCAGGCGTGCTTTATGACGGAGTTCTTTTTTTATGTCAAGCTCCCGCCAGACCGCAGAGGACATGTATGCGGATAAAATCTGCATGAGATTGACATCCGGCGCACAGGCGGTTAATGTCCCTTCAATGGTGATCATACTGCGGCCAAGCATCGTGATGTCCGTATTAATAGCAATATGATGCTCTTTTACAAGATCGAGGAGCTTTTCAATGAGTTCGCCGAGATGCATATCGCCAAAGCCCATGGTGGAATATTTGCTGACAATATCATCAATATCGGTATAAAGGTTGGCGTGATTGATCCGATCTTTTGCTTCGCCCATGGCCAGCAACACATTTTTGAGCTCGTAAATATCGTTTTGGAGCAATGCCAGAACTGCCCTTTTGATGAGCTGCTTGTTCCGGGGCGACAGCTGTCCGGTCATGCCAAGATCAAGCCATGCGATCTGACCGCCGCAAATCCACAGATTACCAGGATGCGGGTCAGCATGAAAAAAACCGTCCTCCAGAATCTGCTTACAATAATTGGCGGCAGTCTTTTCTCCGATTTCGGTCATATCATATCCAAGCGTCTTAAGCTCTGAAATATGGTCGATCTGAATCCCTTCCACATAGCTCATTACGAGCATTTTGGGTGTCGTCAGTTCATGGATGACCTGGGGGCTGGTGACATAGGCGACATCTTTTTGATTTCTATAAAAACGGTCACAATTTGCCGCCTCCTGGACGAAATCCATTTCCTCCTGGGAGGTTTTCCAGAGTTCGTCAAGAATCGTGTTAAAATCAATAAGACTTCCGGTATCTGTAAGCTTGAGCAAGCCGGCAGCACGGCGCATGAGACGGATGTCATTTTCCATAATTTCATGGATGGCCGGCCGCTGAACTTTTATGACGACCCTGCGGCCGTCATGAAGAATGGCAGGATGCACCTGGGCAATGGACGCTGAACCAAGAGGCTTTGGATCGATCTGTGAAAATACGTCCGCAGGCGGCCGCCGGAGCGCATCGGCGATCACATCCATGACTGTGGAAAATGGAAGCGGGCGCACATCTGTGCGAAGCTTTGTGAGCTCACGGCAATACTTTTCAGGGAGCATATCTGAGCGCATGGACATGATCTGTCCGAGCTTCACATAAGTCGGGCCCAAGTCCTCAAGGATTTCGCGCAGCTTTTCCGGTGACAGGCCCCGGGTAATATGGTGCCGTTTTAAAACGGTAAGAATTTCCCGGAGCCTTTTGCCGGAATGATGCTTATGCTCAGCCATGGTCACTGCCGTCCGGAGCGCTGTTCTCAGACGGAGCAGCCGCATGCTCCTGCGCGGCTTTGGCGGCTTCCTCACTGTCCGAAGCGGTATGGCATTCGGCGTTATTTTCAGCGGCATCAGCGGCATTCAGCCGTTCGCGAAGCTGATCGCGCTCTTCTTTGCTCATATGGTCGACTGCATTCATGACATCTTTGTATTCTTTTACGATTTCCACTGAGACGTGATCGCTGACCTTTTCTTTGATGTTGCGGCGAAGCTCTTCATTGAGTACCTTGCCCTGTTCGACAGTAAGCTCGCCTTTGGCAACAAGCTGATCAACAAGATCTTTTGCAGCTTCAGCCGTGGTGGCGGCAGCACCGACACCGGCAAGAAAAATCTTTTTTAATCCATCTGAAAGTACCATAAAATCAACCTCCTTTTGGCGGGCAGAAGCATTTGCGGCAAACGCCAAAGCTTCTGCAAAAGGGCATCGACCATACACCGACGCTGTGTTTTTATAGCTATTATACGGCTGGGCGCGGCTGCGTACTTTTGCGCCAAGGAAAGCGCCCCTTGGGGCGCCGCGCAAAATCCGCGGTATAATAGCTCCTTCGTAGCTATTATACCATATTATTCTATATTATTCTATTATTAGCATTGGCGGAAACGTTCATAGAAGAAAATATATTGCTGCATGATGCCGGCGCAGTCGGGGTAACGGCCGAAATGATCGCGGACAATAGCTGAAAAGCGGCGGCTTTTCGGAAGCTTTTCGTATTTGGGCTGCCAGTATTCTCTGAGAAGTATTTTCTGTATCCATGTATCTATGGGAAAGGCAGAAATATGATGAAGTCCGAACAGGCAGATACAGTTGGCGACCTTTTCACCAATGCCGTAAAACTGCATAAGATTATGCATAGCACCGGAATAATCAAGCCGTGCCAGATATTCCAGATCAAGCCGGCCGCTGAGTGCATCCTGGCAGAGCTGAAAAATATATTTGGCACGGTAGCCAAGCTTAAGCGTCTTTAATGCATCAAGGGAAGCCGCGGATAACTGTTCGGGCGAGGGAAATGCCCAGAACGGTTCGCCGTTAAAATTGATGCGGCGTGTTCCATAAGCCTCCGAGATTGTCCGGATCGCCTGACGGATCATGGGAATCGTCTTTTGCTGGGAGATGACAAAGGTGATGATCATTTCCCAGAGGTCCTGACGGAGAATACGGATGCCGCTGCCAAAGGCTGCCGCATGGCGCAGATAAGTATCTTTCGGGTCGATGGATGCGATAAAGGCGCCGTAATCGGTGGAAAAATCCAGATAGCTTTCCCAGAAATTTTGTTCCCCGGGCATACAGGTGAGGATCACCGTATCGTCTTTTTGAATGATCTGTGCGTATTTTCCCCGGCTGATCAGGCGGTAGCCGCCGGACACGACCGGTTCGATACAAAAGCACTGCCCGGAATCGGCGATTTGCCGGATGTTAAAATTTTTCATATGATAGGTAACCTTTAAAGGCTCTTTTGTATGTTCAGACATAAATAATCCTTTCATTTGCAGGTTCAGGCATCAATCATTTGCAGATTTAGACATCAATCATTCTTTCATGTATTTTTAAATGCATGACTATTATAGCATGTGAAAGAGTATTTGGGCAGGCTGTTTTCAAATAACCATTGACTTTTTAGAGGTTCATTACTATAATAATGTTTGCTAACGAACAATTAAATATAAAATTATATGTATGCGAAGCGTTGCTGGAAAAGCAGCGCTTTCGGCGGCCGGATGGATGCGTCCGAAAAAGCAGTGATTCCAGTGTCCGGATGGATGGCGTCCGGAAAAGCATATATTCTGAACGGGAGAGGAGGTTGAGAATGCATCCGAAAGCAAGCGTCGGACTTGAGGTACGAACGCTTAACAATACGATCTTCAGGACGCTTTTAGCGTATGAAGCACGCCGCGGGGTAGATGAGGTAACGGTGATGCATGGCTGGATCATCGGATTCATTTACGAAAATGCATCAAGAGATATTTTTCAAAAAGATATTGAAGCGGAGTTTTCCATTGCCAAGTCCACAGTGACTGGTATTTTGAAGCTGATGGAAAAGAAGGGGTATATTATCCGGGAATCTGTGGCATGGGATGCACGGCTTAAAAAGCTTGCCCTGACAGAAAAGGGGCGTCAGCTCCATGAAGGAACGATGAAAAATCTTGTGCTCCTGGAGCAGAATATCCGAAAAAATATCCCTCCGGAGGCGATGGATACTTTTTTTGATGTGGTCCGCCAGATGAAAAATAATCTGGACGGTCATAGTGTGAATCATAAGAAACAGGAGGTAGAAAATCCATGATAAAATCCCTGGCAAAGCATATCAATGGCTTTAAAGTGGATTCCATACTGACACCGCTGTTTATGCTGCTGGAGGTCGCTATGGAAATGATCATTCCGCTGATGATGGCATCGATCATTGATGACGGCGTAGAAGCGGGAAGTATCCGGCACATTTATATGATGGGGCTTTGGATGGTGATTGCAGCTTGTGTGAGTCTTGCCGCCGGCGTACTGGGCGGTAAGTTCGGAGCAAAAGCTTCCACAGGCTTTGCCCGCAATCTGCGCAAGGCGATGTATGACAATATCCAGACATTTTCCTTTGCCAATATTGACAAATTCAGCACCGCAGGTCTTGTTACCCGTCTGACAACGGATGTGACCAACATGCAAAATGCGTATCAGATGATCCTGCGTATGTGCACAAGAGCGCCGGCCAGCCTGATCTGTGCCATGGCGATGTCATTTTTTATTAATGCACGGCTAGCCTGCATTTACCTGGCGGCGGTTATCCTGCTGGGCGGCTGCCTGTTCTTTATTATGAGCCGGACAACGAAATATTTCCAGCAGGTCTTTCACAGATATGATGACTTAAACGCCAGTATCCAGGAAAATATTAACGGTATCCGTGTCGTGAAGGCTTATGTGCGTGAGGACTACGAAAACAAAAAATTTATGAAGGCCAGCGGCAATGTTTACCGGATGTTTGTTAAGGCTGAGGGAATCCTGACCTTTAACGCGCCGCTGATGCAGATTACGGTTTATTCCTGCATCCTTCTCATTAGCTGGCTGGGCACAAAAATGATCGTTGGCACAAGTATGACGACCGGAGAGCTGATGAGCCTGCTGACGTACTGTATGAATATTTTAATGAGCCTGATGATGCTTTCGTTTGTATTTGTTATGATTACGATGAGCTATGCCAGCGCCGAGCGTATTTGTGAGGTACTCAACGAGCAGAGCGATATTGTCAATCCTAAGGCACCGGAGATGACGGTTAAAGATGGAAGCATTGATTTTGATCATGTGGATTTTTCCTACAAAAAGGACAGCGGCGAGCTGGTGTTAAGTGATATTGACCTTCATATTCGCTCCGGTGAGACGATCGGGATTATCGGAGGGACGGGAAGTTCAAAGTCAAGTCTCGTCAATCTCATCAGCCGTCTGTATGATGTGACCAACGGCGCGGTGCGTGTGGGCGGCAAGGATGTACGGTCGTATGATCTGAATACACTGCGCAATGAGGTGGCGGTTGTGCTTCAGAAAAATGTACTGTTTTCCGGTACGATTCTGGAGAACCTGCGCTGGGGTGACAAAAATGCCACAGAGGAGGAGTGTATCCGGGCGTGCAGGCTGGCATGTGCCGATGAATTTATCCAGAATTTTCCGGATAAATATGAAACTTATATTGAGCAGGGCGGTACCAATGTGTCCGGCGGACAGAAACAGCGGCTTTGTATCGCCAGGGCGCTTCTTAAGAAACCGAAGATTTTGATTCTTGATGACTCTACAAGTGCGGTGGATACGGCAACGGATGCAAAAATCCGCCGGGCCTTTGCCGAAGAAATTCCGGGAACGACGAAGCTGATTATTGCTCAGCGTATCAGCAGTGTACAGCACGCGGACCGTATCCTTGTGATGGAGGACGGACGGATCAACGGTATCGGAACTCATGAAGAATTGTTGAAAAATAATGCAATCTACCGGGATGTATATGAATCACAGACCGGAGGCGGCGGAGATTTTGATGAGGACGGAGGTGCAGCATAATGCCGGGACCAGCAATGAGAAGAGGGCCAAGACCAAAGGTAGCGCATCCGGGAAAGCTTTTGGTCCGTATTATGAAATATGTTATGAAAAGCTATAAATTTAGCTGTCTGATCGTGGCTGTCTGTATTTTTGTCAGCGTGATCGCCAATGTCCAGGGGACGATGTTTATGCAGACCCTTATTGACGATTACATTACACCGATGCTTAAAAGCAGCGGCCCGGCGGATTTTGGGCCGTTGACGCTGGCAATTCTTAAGGTGGCAGGCTTTTACGCAATCGGCGTACTGTCGACCTTTACGTTTAACCGGATTATGGTCAATGTCACGCAGGGAACTTTAAGAAATCTGAGAAATGACATGTTTACGCATATGGAAAGCCTGCCGATCCGGTATTTTGACACCCATGTTCACGGCGATATTATGTCGGCCTACACAAACGATATTGATACGCTGCGGCAGATGATCAGTCAGAGTATACCTCAGATGCTTTCCAGTGTGATCACGATCGTCAGCGTACTTGTCAGCATGATTATTTTAAATATTCCTCTGACCATTATTACATTGCTTATGGTCGGCGTCATGCTGATTGTCACAAAAAAGCTGGGCGGACTGAGCAGCCGGTACTTTATGGCGCAGCAGCAGGATCTTGGAGCATTGGACGGCTTTATCGAGGAGATGATGGAAGGCCAGAAGGTTGTCAAAGTATTCTGCCATGAGGAGGAGAGTAAGGAGCAGTTTAATAAGAAAAATGACAGTTTGTTTGACAGCTCTAACAATGCCAATAAATTTGCCAATATTCTTATGCCGGCCAATGCTCAGATCGGAAATATCAGTTATGTGATCTGCGCGATTGTCGGCGGTATCCTTGCAATTAATAAGGTCGGAAATTTTACGCTCGGAGCACTGGCCAGCTTCCTGACCTTTAATAAAAGCTTCAGTATGCCGATTAACCAGGTAAGCCAGCAGCTCAACAGTATCATCATGGCTCTGGCCGGTGCGGACCGTATTTTTAAGCTGCTTGATGAAGCGCCGGAGGTCGATGACGGCTATGTGACACTTGTCAATGTCCGCAAGGATGACAGCGGCAAGCTGACAGAAACAAAAGAACGAACCGGACACTGGGCATGGAAGCATTATCATAAGGCCGATCAGACGACAGATTATATTGAGCTGACCGGCGATGTTGTTTTCGACGATGTGGATTTTGGCTACAATCCGGATAAGATCGTGCTGCATAATATTAAAATGTTTGCCACACCTGGCCAGAAGATTGCCTTTGTGGGCTCGACCGGCGCCGGAAAGACGACGATCACGAACCTTATTAACCGTTTTTATGATATTCAGGATGGAAAAATCCGCTATGATGGTATTAACATTAATAAAATTAAAAAAGCAGATCTGCGCCGTTCGCTTGGTATTGTCCTTCAGGATACACAGCTATTTACAGCGACCGTCATGGAAAATATCCGCTACGGGCGTCTGGATGCGACCGATGAGGAAGTGATCGCGGCTGCAAAGCTGGCCAATGCCGATGCCTTTATCCGTCATCTTCCGGACGGTTATCAGACGATGATCACCGGCAATGGAGCGAATTTAAGCCAGGGACAGCGGCAGCTCTTATCTATTGCCCGAGCAGCCGTGGCAGACCCGCCGGTGCTCATCCTCGACGAGGCGACAAGCTCTATTGATACCCGTACAGAGCGGCTTGTGCAGGACGGCATGGATAAACTTATGGCCGGAAGAACAACCTTTGTGATTGCTCACCGATTATCAACGATACGAAACAGCGACTGTATCATGGTTTTGGAAAACGGGCGCATTATCGAGCGGGGCAACCACGAACAGCTTCTTGAAGAAAAAGGACGTTATTATCAGCTTTATACAGGAAACAGCATCAGTTCCGCCGGTACTGCACATTGACGGGGCAGAATGTGAAAATGCTCCGGAAGCGCGTTCCTGGCGTTGTGCCGCAGCGGGCAGTCTGATGCAGGCTGCGGCGTATAGGCGGATATTAGGCTGAAGCTGCCAGTTAGATGTCAGACTATGGCGTATAGGCGGATATTAGGATGAAGTGGACCGTCGGATGTCAGGCTGCGGCGTATAGACGGATATTAGGTTGAAGCGGCCGTCGGATGTCAGGCTATGGCATATAGGCGGATATTAGGCTGAAGTGGCCAGTCGGATGTCCGACTGAGGCTGATATTCAGATATTAGGCTGCGGCTGATGAGTTGACAAATATTATGAAATCAGTTAAGCTATGTTTATAAATATATAACTTGACTTCCGTCGTTTTCCTAAAAACCTAGTACTCAGGGGTCGAGCAGCATACAGTTTTTGAAGAAATTTTCGACTTCCTTTTCGGATAAATACAGCGCGTCCAGATTGGTCAATCCGGTTAGCTTTTTGACTTTTTCGTTGACATCCTGATTTCTGGATATGTTGATATAAGAATCTTTCTCCACTTTTACTACCCGGAAGTCACGTGTAAAGTGAATCAGATCGTAGGAATTAATCTCATTTTTAAAAACCTTGATTTCTAATACCCTTAAAAGAAACAAGCTAAGGTAGCAGATTAAAAAATGCCCATAGATTGTTTCTTTTTTGTGTGCGTAAACCGGACGCGCATCCAAATAGGACTTCGTAATCCGGAAAGATTCCTCGATCTTCCATAAGCTGTGGTAAGTTTGGTAAACCTGAAGCGGATCCATATCCAGCTCTGATGTGACCATAAGGTTGTATCCGGCATACTATATCTGCCAGACCTACAACCGGCTGGGCAAGAACGCCTGTACCAGCCACAAGATTGAGGCAAGGGATTTGTACAATCTGGTACTGAAGGATATACAGGAATTAGCGGCACAGGCTATGAAGGACGCCGATGCGTTCTACCAGCGGCTCAGCAGCCGGATGGAGCGCCGGTCTCTGGTGGACGCTTCCCAGACTGAGAAGGAACGGAAACGGCTGGAAGCCCGGAATCAGGAAATTGACGGGATGTTTTTGAGCCTGTACACCGATAAGGCCAAAGGCGTCCTGACCGAACAGCGGTTTATGAAGCTGACGGCGGCACTGGAACAGGAGCAGGAA
>CASFBR010000022.1 GCA_949292795.1 uncultured Eubacteriales bacterium | reverse complement strand
CTGATTAACTTTAACCAAAATACCATTTGCCGCGCCTCTGGCAATACCCATACGAAGCCGTTCACTCTGAGTCACAAAGAAATCGTCGCCGATCAGAAACGTTTTATTTCCAAGCCGCTGGGTCATTTTCTGCCATCCCTCCCAGTCATCTTGATCAAGTCCGTCTTCGATGGAATATACCGGATATTTTTCACATAATTCTTCATAATATTCGATCAGCTCTTCTGAATTTAAAACTTTCTTTTCCCCTGAAAGTTCATACTGTCCATTAACATAGAATTCACTGGCTGCGGCATCAATGGCAATCTTAATATCCGAATCCGGTCTCATCCCGGCCCGCTCCACAGCCTCAAAAATCAATTCAAAAGCTTCTTCATTGGACTTCAGGTCCGGCGCGAAGCCGCCTTCATCACCCATGCCGGTATAACAGCCGTTCTCCTTCAAAACATCTTTCAGCTTGTGGAATACTTCACAGCCCATACGCAGGGCTTCAGGAAATGTTTTTGCACCAAACGGCACAATCATAAATTCCTGAAAATCAATATTATTGTCCGCATGAGCCCCGCCGTTTAAAATATTCATCATCGGCATCGGAAGCATCACCGCATTAAATCCGCCCAGATACCGGTACAGCGGCATGTGGAGATAATGCGCCGCCGCTTTGGCGCACGCCATTGAAACGCCGAGTATCGCATTGGCGCCCAGATTACTTTTATTATTCGTACCATCCAAATGAATCATCGTTTCGTCAATATTTACCTGATCCAGAACGCTTTGACCCAACAGTTCCCTCTGAATAATCGTATTGACATTATTGACCGCGCGCAGGACTCCTTTGCCGCAGTAGCGCTTCTCCGAACCGTCTCTAAGTTCAAGCGCCTCATAAATGCCCGTCGATGCGCCGCTTGGCACGATCGCGCGGCCAAAAGCGCCGCTGCTTGTGCGCACCTCCACCTCAACCGTCGGATTGCCTCTGGAATCCAAAACTTCCCTAGCATAAATTTTTCTGATTTCAGGCATCATCAAAACCTCCTACTATTATAGCTTATGCCTTAGTATGTGATGTCCCTGAAAATTTATACCAGCCGGCGCGCTTTCCGGCCGGAAGTAGAAAACAATCCGGTAGGCATTGACGCCACCCTTGCCTGGTTTGGATTTGGACTGATAATCTATGGCATCTTTGATCTGGTATTCTTTCCCTCGTATTACAAGAGCGGATATAAAGCTGGCAGAGCTTTTATAATTGCGGCCATCCCCATGCTTCTGATGATGGTCACTGTGGAGGGCGCCGTCCGTATTCCCCAGCTTGCATGGCTGGACAGCGATGCGCTGCCGGATCCTATATGGCAGCTTCCTGTTCTATTTATTGGTATTATATGTTACGGAGGCTTTGTCACTTTGGCATACAAAATTTCTGTGAAGCGTTTTGAACATGTGGATTTGTAAAAAAAGTCCCGCCAGAGCACAAAACTTTGGCGGGACTCAGCAAACGTCTTATCTTACTGAATAAACTTTCTGTATTTTGTCCAAATAACCCCCTGAAAATAATCATAGGCTTTGTCATAAATTACAAGCATGACCTGACCGATCACTGCCGCGCCCGCAAGAAACAGCGGGCTGATTTCTCCTGCAAATAAAAGTCTCGGAAAGCCAAACAGCATCGGCAAATAAATAATATTAAACACCGCAAATTTTACGATCCAAAAAATCACTTTTCGGTTCATCTGTGTTCTCATACGCCCGATCTGCACAAAAGCAGCCTCAATAATAAGTACATAAAACGACATTGCTGCAAATGTAACGCAGTAAAGTTTATTCGGCGCCATCAAAAAGCCGAGAATAATCGATGCTATATAAAAAGCCACGCCATATTTCATACCGTACTCTCTGATAATCACGCCGACAAAAAAAGATGCAATCGCCAGCAAAAAAAGGGTATTAAAATCAAAAACGCCGCTCAGGACGATCAAAATCACAGTCAATGCCAGCAAAAGGCCCGAAAAAGCCATCTTCTTTGCATTTACATGCATGAACACAAATCGCCTCCCATACATTCACACAGCTGATCGGCAATACATAAATCGCAGCATAAGTTTCCCGTACCGCAGGAAGACTGCTGCCTGCCGCCGTAGCCATACCCGCTGTTTTGATAACGGTTGGAATTCCACTGCAGCTGATTCTGGAAATTTCTGTATTCCGCATTATTCGGTTCCATATTCAAAGCTGTCTGGATATCCTGATTGGCCTGAATATTGTTGCCCAGTCCGGCATTGGAAATCGCACTCAGATAATACCATCTGCCGTCTTTATTGGGCATACTGTTCAAAAGGTTAATGGCATCTCTGTAGCGTCTGAAATTAATATAATTATAGACCGCCTGATATTTTGCATCATTGGAGCCGCTGCTTTGGTAGCTTCCGGAGCCGTAATTACTGTTCTGTCCGTAGTTGCCGCTTTGTCCGTAATTATAGCCGCTGCTCTGGCTGCCGCTGCGTTCTTTCATAATCTGATCATAAGCTTCCTGAACTTCTTTAAACCGTTCTTCTGCCAGATTGGCCAGCGGATTATTGGCATAAGAGTCCGGATGATACTTTCTTGATAAATCCCTGTATGCTTTCTTTATTTCGTCATCGGAGGCATTGGGAGACACTCCGAGGACGCTGTATGGATCATTTACCATGTTGACTTTCCTCTCGTTCTTTTAACTGTTTTAATCGGGTTCGATATTTTGTCCAGACACCGGAATATAAAATGTTGCGCAGAATATCCGCATCTTCAAGGCACGGCAGCATTTCAAATGCGGCGCTGACCTCTGCCATCATCATGGTCAGCATCTGCCGGCATAAATCTTCATAGTCCGGACGGCCGTGCAAACTTTTCAGCGGATTATAATTTCCCTCTTTCAAATCTTTTTCCAGATCATCCCATGCATCCATAATATAAATAAATTTGCCGAGAAAAAACCCGAGACGGCCCATCGTCTCCTGCCACATATCTTCTTTATAAATGAGCAGCTGAGCCATCAGTTCGCCGAAACATCCGGCGGTCTCATCGATATTTTGTGAATCCGCCGCTTCCAGCCGATGCAATTTTTTCAGATACTTTTTCATTGCCCGGCACTGCCTCGGATATTGCTTTTCTATGTTTCTCGCCCGTTTTCTGAAAATGCCGGCGCCGGCAAATCCTAAAATCTTCTTTTCATCTTTCCAGTCATCTTTAAAATGATAATAAGAAAGAATAATATTCATAGATGCTGCATAGTCTGTTATCTCATTCACAAGCATCGGCATCTGACGCACAGGGCTTGTCGGACAGCGGTGCTTTTTTAGCTTTGTCCGGCTTTCATAAAGAGAGGTCAGCAATATGATAATAAACGTCATATCATAAGTGAGCGTCAGCCGCCCTGTCTGACCGTACTTTTCTTTCAATGTCCGGCACAATCCGCAGTAATATGCTTTGTATTTATAATAATCCTTAACTTTAAGTTCCGGTTTATCTACTGTTACATAACCGAACATATCTTCACCCCGCCATAAAATCGTCCCTTCGATTATACACTAATCATGTATAAAAAACAAGCGGTTATACTTTACTCATTTTAAATAAAATCACCGCGGCTGCCGCGCCGAGCAGTTCCGCCACCGGATAAGCGAGCCATATACCCGCCGCGCCGAACGGAATTGTCAAAATCCAGCCAAGGATAATATTGACTGCAAACTGGCGTGTCAGCGATACCATCAATGATTTCATCCCCATGCCGAGCGCCTCAAACGTACCGCAGAAAATAACGCCAACCGATGAAACGATAAAGCCGATACTGATGATCCGCAGCGCTTCAACGCCTTTATCCATCAATTGAATGTCCGCATCAAACATACTGAGGATTGCCTGCGGAAACAGCTGAGCCGCCAATGTGCCGACAGCCATGATCGCAGCCGTTAATATCAGTCCGACACGAATGGTTTTATGCATGCGCTTCTTTTCTCCGGCGCCGTAATTGTATCCGATGATCGGACGCATCCCCTGAACAATACCATTGGCCGGCATATAAATAAAACTCTGCAGTTTCAGGAAAAGTCCGAGCACAGCCACATAAACTTCAGAAAACGCCGACAAGATAGCATTTAATACACTGACAAGCACGGATGGCAACGCCAGCATCAGTGTTGACGGAATACCGACAGAATAAATCTGCCGGACAAGTTCTGCCTCAGGACGCATTTTTTTAAAGCTGATACAAACAGCCAAGCCCCTTTTTCTATAAAGAATTATATATAAAATCATACCTGCAATCTGTCCGATCACTGTGGCAATGGCAGCGCCCCTAACACCCATGGCCGGCACGCCGAAATAACCGAAAATAAAGATCGGGTCAAGAATAATATTGATGACACAGCTGACACCGAGGGCAAGCATTGTTGTCATCATAGCGCCGACAGACTGGTAAATTTTCTCAAAGCAGATCTGGATCAGACTTCCAAAAGAAACAATCATAACAATGTATCCGTAATCGCACGCCCATTGGAGCACCTGTGCGTCCTTTGTAAATAACTGCAGAAACGGCTTTGTAACAAAAATCCCGATCAATATAAAAACAGCAACATGAATAAAAGTCAAAAACATACCCACTGACGCCGCCCTGTCTGCTTTCTCCTGATCGCCGGCTCCCAGATTCATCGAAATGACTGAGCCGATGCCTACACCGACCCCGACCGATACGGCCATGATAACATTTTGCAGCGGATAGACAAGGGAAATCGCTGTAATCGCGTCTGTACCGAGCCTTGACACATAAATACTGTCCACAATATTATACAGTGACTGAATCAGCATAGAAATCATCATTGGCACGCCCATAGACAGCAGCAGCGGCAAAATCGGTTTTGTTCTCATAAATTCCTGTTTGTTCATGAATAAACTCCTCTATATGTTAATTTTCATGCATCATCAGACAACAAAGGACCGCAGCTGCCAAACCGGCAGACTGCGGCCCCGTCTAACGATGCCAGTCCCCACAAATTAATGGAGCATAACCTCATCCTCCGAACTATCGCCCGGCATCTGAGGATTTGCCTGAATCAATGCGTGAATCAGCTCATGGTCATAATTATGCCGTACTTCGCATGTTCTGTCAAGTATCATCACAGCCTCATCATCAGCAGTACTTGCCGGCCACTGCGGCAATGACGGTACATTCGGATTGCCGTACCGTGCGAAAGCAATCCACGCGCCAAACATCTGGTCTTCCAGCTTATCGGAAACGCCCGGTACATTGCATACCGGCACTTTATCCGTGTTTTTGAAAACAAATGGAATTTCTGAACAATGCCATGCAATCTTTCCGTTGTCATACGGGAATTCAAAGGCAAACATATAAGAATATGTCGGCGCCTGTGTATGTACAGCTTTTTTCTGCACGAAATCAATGGTCGGATTTCTGAAAAGCGCATCCAAAAACAGCAGATCTGTCAGCGCCTTGTCCGGATATGCCTTCCTGTAAAGCGGCACAAGGGTGTCCGCAGCTTCGCCGTACTTATCATGAAGCATTTCAAGCACATCTTTTTCAGGCAGTTCATATTTGCCTTCGATGCCCGGACCGAATGCAAATTCGCCGAATACTGTACCGATCATGACAGGAATCGTCTTTGCATGCTCTGTAAATCCGACTTCCCTCGGATCGCCCACATAAAAATCATTGGCCATAGGCACACCGCCCACATATTCTCCGGCCTCTGCCAGTTTTGGGCCGACTTTCTGATATGCTGCAGCCAATGCCGGATACGGCACAGTCTCAAGTTTTTCAACATCGCCTGCTTCAAAGCCCAGTTCTTTAAGCATAGCTTCCACAATCGGTCTGCCGTCCGTTTTCGGCGTATCCATAAATTCATCCATCACACCGCTTTGGATAATCCCTTTTTGGAACAATCCGTCTGCCTCCGGTGTCTGCATCAGTGTCCACACTTTCATGCCGCCGCCGGACTGTCCGAAAATAGTGACATTTTCCGGGTCTCCGCCGAAGGCTGCGATATTTTCATGCACCCATTTCAGTGCCGCAACCATATCCGCATTGCCCGCATTGGCTGAATTTTTATACTTTTCACCGTAATCTTCCAGATTCATATAACCGAGAACATTTAAACGATGATTCAGAGAAACAACAACCACATCGCCGTATTTGCTCATATTCTCTCCGTCATAGGATACCTGTTCAATGGATGACCCTGCATAAAATCCGCCGCCGTGAAGCCATACCATCACCGGCTTTTTGGCGTCTTTGTCCAAGGTCTGAGTCCAAATATTTAAATACTGGCAGTTTTCATCCATCAGCCAGTAACGATGAGGCACAAGTGTCTCTCCATTTGGTACTTCCTGTGTCATTAAAGGGCATACATAACCATATGAAAGCGCATCTTTAACACCTTCCCACGGTTTAACAGGCTGCGGCATCTGAAATCTTTTTGCATCCGCATATTTAATCCCCTGAAAAATGTACGTACTGTCAAGCTTAAGTCCCCGCAGCTTTCCTGCCTTTGTCTGAACGATAGGCCCTGTCTGTGAACAAATAAATTTCTTTGCCATCACTGATCTTCTCCTTTTATCCCACTTTGTTGTGTCATATGGCACACTGCCATCGCGGCACTGATACTATTTTATCATAAAATCTTGCCAGTGACAGCCTTTTTTCATATTTTTACCATTCCTTTCGCTTCGCTCAAGGCACAAACAAGTCTTGAAAAAAAGTTGTGCCCCTCCATTCTTTGAGTTATAATTCTTATAGGGAATAGCAATACACTACAGAGCACGGAGGGAGGAGTGGCGAATTTATTTCGACCCCGCATATTTATATGTGCCGTCATCCTTTCAAGCACAAACAAGTGGGACTTTGAGCCCGGACTCTTATCATTGGTAATAAACCATGTTTATTCAGTCGCAGGATGACAGTCACTGTTGCTATTCCTTTTTTAAGGTGGTGATATTTATGATGAAGTTAAAATACTCCATCTGCTGTGGTCTTGACGTCCACAAAAATGTTATCGTTGCAACCATCGTAATTACCAACAAGGATGGAATATCCGAATACAAACAAAAATCTTTTTCAACCATCAACTCGGATATCCAAAAGTTTCACAACTGGCTCATCGAGAATAATTGCTTTCATGTTTGTATGGAATCCACTGGCAAGTATTGGATTCCTATTTTTAATTATCTCGAAAATGACATCGATGTCTGCCTCACACATCCCAAATATGTCAAAGCCATCAA
>CASFBR010000021.1 GCA_949292795.1 uncultured Eubacteriales bacterium | reverse complement strand
GGAAACTGCCAAAAAACGTAATGCGCATCCATTGGTGACATACCGGCAGTGTGCTATGGAGGACCTGAGCTTTGACGAAAAGTGTTTTGACGTTATCTTAAGCTCACTGGCTTTCCACTATGTGAAGGATTTTGAAGCGTTTGTCCGTCGTTGAACCAATGCCGCCGGAAGATATGATGGATATGCCCGGAATGAAGGATGAGATGCGCCGGCCGATGATGCTTCTTGTATCCGCAGTCCGGACGGAAACGGATATTTAGCTGTATACAACGGAATGGAATAATGCTATAATAGATAGGCGATAACAAATAGTTATAAAAACTATGTACAGGAGGAGCGTTTATGAAGAAGTTTATCATTACAACGGATGGCAATAGTGATTTTACGGAAGCCTATGCCAAAGCGCATGATCTTCGTCTGATCCCGTTGTATTACAATATGGATGGAAAGATTTACGGCGGCGATGATGTGCTGTCTCCGGAAGAATTTTACGCGAAGATGCGCGAAGGTATGATGCCTACGACGATGGCAGTGAATCCGGAGGTCGTGGAGGAAACCTTCCGGGAAGTGATCGCGGAAGGCTATGATATTTTGCATATCGCCTTTTCTTCCGCCTTAAGCGGCAGTTATAACGTGACAGCGATGGTTGGTCAGCAGCTGAGTGAAGAATTTCCGGACACGAAAATCATTGTGATCGATTCGCTCAGCGCGTCCCTTGGACAGGGACTTTTGATCTACAAGGCGAATCAGATGCGCCAGAAGGGGGCATCGCTGGAAGAAACTGCGCAGTGGGTGGAGGATAACAAGCTTCATCTGTGTCATCAGTTTACGGTGGATAATCTGTTTCACCTGTTCCGGGGCGGCCGTGTGTCCAGGACGACGGCTGTGCTCGGGACGCTGGTACAGGTAAAGCCGGTGCTGCATGTGGATGACGAAGGAAGGTTAGTCGCAATCGGGAAAGTGCGCGGCCGTAAGAAATCGCTCAATGCCCTGGTGGATAAGATGGAAGAGACGATCGGAAGCTATCGGGATAAGAATGATATTGTGTTTATCAGTCACGGCGACTGTATTGAGGATGCGAAGTATGTAGCCGACCGGGTGAAGGAACGGTTTGGCATTGATCAGTTTTATATTGACATGGTGAATCCAACCATTGGTGCCCATTCAGGGCCGGGAACGGTTGCGCTGTTTTATCTTGGAGAGCGCCGCTGAATCGGATAGGGGAAGATTCATTCCCCTACCCGATCATCGCGATGCCTCGCTCATCTCGCGGCATTGCCACTCAATGACCGTTGCCCGTCGGATGTCCGCCCGTGCAAGCACGGCGGGTCTTCGCTTTGCTTCGGTCGGTGCAGGGCGCGTGCCACCGGCACGCAGCACCGCCCTCCGGGCGTATCGCGCAAAAAATGAGTGCAGCCCGCAAACAGGGTCTGCACTCATTTAAAAGATTTCGAGATAACAGCGAAGGGAGTTCTTGAAATATTGCTTGGCCTTATCCGGAAGCTGCTGGATCAGACGATACAGTTCCTCATCTGTGGGGTCCGGGTAGGGCGGGGCTGTCTCGAGCAGGTGCGGTACATGGCTGTCCGATGGGGATGTGCTGCCGCTGTTTTTGGCCTGCGTACCGGATAACGGATCGCGTTCAAAGAAAGCGCCCACAGGGACATTTAAAACCCTGGAGATACGGACAAGCTTTTCGACACTGACCATGGTGCGTCCGGTTTCAAGCCTGCTGATGACGCTTAATGATACATCGATCCTTTCTGCAAGCTTTTCCTGAGTAAAACCGGCCAGGATTCGAGCTTTCTTAATATTCTCACCGATATATTTGTCCATCAGAAATTCTCTCCCCTTCTTTTTTGTCCAGTGTACCAGTTAAAAAATAAAAAGTGAAATAACCATATCGCCTATAACTAAAATGCCGTTCGCTGTGAGTATGCTGCAAAAATGCGCATTTTATGTACAGAAGAACATTTGCTGCATGCTTAACAAAGAGTTTTAAGCAAAGAGTTTTTTAACAAAGAGTTTTTAAGCAAAGAGTTTTTTAACAAAGGGATTCTTAACAAAGAGATTCTTAACAATAAGGGAAATGAGGGATGCTAAGATGATACAGGTGAAAAATTTGACGATTACCCACCGGAAAGACTTAAGATGTCTTGTCCGGGATTTCTCCTGGGTGTTAAATCCCGGAGACAAGGCGGTGCTTATTGGCGAGGAGGGAAACGGCAAGTCAACGTTTTTGAAATTATTATATAATGAACAGCTTGTGGACGATTATGCCGAGTATTCCGGGGAGATTATAAAAAATGGGGAGACGATCACCCGCCAGAACCCCCATGGCGGGCAGCTGCTGAAAAAGAAAATGCATGCGGTGAAGTCGCTTGGACGACGGCTGGAGCGGGAGAGCGCCCAACTGACGGAGTTCCCTGAAAGTGAGGATGCGATCGATCTGAAATGGACGGAGCAGACAAAGCTGCCGGCGGGCAAAAAGATACTGGAGATTTGTGTGTCACCGGAAACGATGTACACAAAGTCCGGAAAGACGTTTGCAAAACCACTGTCCCTGGAAGTGACCGGCCCGGAAAAGGTATGCATTGCAGGTGCCAACGGCGCAGGAAAATCCACCTTTTTAAAGCTTGTGGCCCAACAGCTGCTTGAGCGCGAGGATATTCATGCGGTTTATATGCCACAAAATTATGAGGATGTGCTGGAACCGGAGAAAACGCCCGTGGAGTTTATCTGTGTGTCGGGCGACCGGGAGGAGCTTTGCCGAATCCGCACATTTCTCGGAAGCATGAAGTTTACACCGGACGAGATGGATCATGCATGCCGGGAGCTTTCCGGAGGACAGAAGGCCAAGCTGTTTTTTATTAAAATGCTTTTGTCTGGATGCAATGTCCTTATTTTAGATGAGCCGACCCGGAATTTTTCTCCGCTTTCAGGCCCGGTCATCCGCCGGCTTTTGTCTGCTTTCCCCGGGGCAATCATCAGCATCTCCCATGACAGAAAGTATATCCGGGAGGTGTGCACAGCGCTGTACAGGTTAAGTGAAAGCGGGCTGGAGCGTGCAGATCGCGAATGAGACCGACGGATACCTTGACAAATGCCGCCGGATGTCGCTATAATAGTCTCGTTTATGCTTAAAAGATACAATGCCGCGCAGTGCGCGGCTTCACGGCACATGAAAGCCTGCCCCTTGCCAGGCTTTCATCGATCATAGGATTACAGGAGGGCTTTTTGTGGCGGATTTAAAGAAAGAAATCGGGCGGCGCAGGACTTTTGCGATTATTTCCCATCCCGATGCCGGTAAGACGACGCTGACAGAGAAATTCCTTCTTTACGGCGGCGCAATCAATCTTGCCGGTTCTGTAAAAGGAAAAAAGACGGCGAAACATGCGGTTTCGGACTGGATGGAAATTGAAAAGGAAAGAGGAATCTCTGTGACTTCCTCAGTGATGCAGTTTAATTACGATGGCTACTGCATTAACATTTTGGACACTCCGGGACATCAGGATTTCTCAGAAGATACTTACCGGACGCTGATGGCAGCGGATTCAGCAGTGATGGTGATCGACGCTTCCAAAGGTGTGGAGGCCCAGACGATCAAGCTGTTTAAGGTATGTCTTTTAAGAAATATCCCGATTTTTACATTTATTAATAAAATGGACCGTGAAGCGCGCGACCCATTCGACCTTATGGATGAGATCGAGTCGATTCTCGGGATCAAGACCTGTCCGATGAACTGGCCGGTAGGCAATGGTAAAGATTTTCGCGGCGTGTATGATCGAAGGACACGCCATATGCATGCATTTACCGCCTTTGCCAATGGACAAAAAGAGGTCGATGATACGGACCTGACACTGGATTCACCGGAGATCACCTCCGTGATCGGCGATGAGCTTTATGAAAAGCTTGTGGAGGATGTGGAGCTGTTAGACGGTGCCAGCAATGAATTTGACATTAAGGAGGTCAGCGCAGGCAAGCTGTCCCCGGTGTTTTTCGGTTCAGCACTGACCAATTTTGGTATTGAACTGTTTTTGAATTATTTCCTGGAAATGACATCTCCGCCGCTGCCGCGCATGTCGGACGAGGGGCTTGTGGATTCCTTTGACCCGGATTTTTCTGCGTTTGTTTTTAAAATCCAGGCGAATATGAACAAAGCGCATCGTGACCGGATTGCCTTTATGCGTATCTGCTCGGGAAAATTTGACGCCGGCATGGAGGTTTACCATGTTCAGGGAAATAAAAAGCAAAAGCTCCTTCAGCCCCAGCAGCTCATGGCATCTGAGCGCAAGGTTGTTTCTGAAGCCTATGCGGGAGATATTATCGGTGTATTTGACCCGGGAATTTTTTCAATCGGAGACACGCTGTGCGTGCCTGGAAAGAAGTTTCGTTTTGAGGGAATCCCCACATTTGCGCCGGAGCATTTTGCCAAGGTGCGCCAGGTAGATACAATGAAGCGCAAGCAGTTTATTAAAGGCATTTCCCAGATCGCCCAGGAAGGTGCGATCCAGATATTCCAGGAATATAATACCGGTATGGAGGAGATCATCGTGGGTGTTGTGGGCGTTTTGCAGTTTGATGTGCTTAAGCATCGTCTTCAGAGCGAGTATGGTGTCGAAATCCGTATGGACACAATGCCCCATGAATATATCCGCTGGATCGCCAATAAGGATGAGATCGATCCTGCGAAGATTATCGGTACTTCGGATATGAAGCGCATTAAAGACCTTAAGGGTAATCCGCTGCTTCTGTTTGTCCACGAGTGGGCGGTCAATACCGTGCTTGACAAAAACAAAGGCCTGAAGCTGTCTGAGTTTGGACGCTGGTAAAATAGGCTGCGCAGTAAAGTATGCCGTGCGGCAAAATAGGCTGCGAAAAAAATAGGCCTGGCGGAGGAAAAGCGCAGCGGCATCGCTACAATGAACAAATGAGCGATGCGAAAGGCTTGAATAAAATCCGCAGATGTTGTATATTAATGATAATGGAAGCCCGCAGTGCATGATACTGCGAGCTTCTTGTATTTTTGAAAAATATAGTTTTAAAAAACAGATGATATAATGTGGCTGCGAGGGAACACAGCTTTGTAAAACCGCAGGCGCAAAACAGGAGGATTATTTATGGGAAAGATTGCCATTGTAACCGACAGCAACAGCGGGATTACACAAACTCAGGCCAGAGAGCTTGGCATCCGTGTGCTCCCCATGCCTTTTAATATCGGCGAAAAAACATACTTTGAGGATATAGACCTGACACAGCAGCAGTTTTATGATATGCTCGGTGATGGCACGGATATTGCCACTTCCCAGCCAACGCCGGAGTCTGTGTTAAACCTTTGGGATGAGCTTCTTGAGTCCTATGATGAGATCGTGCACATTCCCATGTCCAGCGGCCTGTCCGGGAGCTGCGATACAGCGAAGATGCTGTCGGAGGACTATGACGGCCGTGTGTGGGTCGTGGACAACCATCGTATTTCCGTCACTCAGCGCCAGAGCACGCTTGATGCCATTGCATTGGCCGGGAGGGGCTTTTCGGGACAGCAGATTCATGATATTTTAGAGCGGGACCGTCAGGAATCCAGCATTTATATTATGGTAGATACACTGAAATATCTGAAAAAGGGCGGGCGTATCACACCTGCAGCAGCGGCGCTCGGAACGCTTCTGAGATTAAAACCGGTGCTTCAGATTCAGGGAAAGAAGCTGGATGCCTTTGCAAAGGCCCGCACGGTTAAGCAGGCCCGCACGATTATGATCGAAGCGATGAAAGCGGACCTTACCGAACGTATTGGCCGATCCGCACGGGGCGAGAAGGTGTATCTGTCCATCGCTCACACGCAGAATCAGGAGCTGGCCGAAGACTTCCGCGAAGAAATCCTGAAGGATTTCCCGGAACATGATATTTATATTGCGCCATTGTCCTTAAGCGTTGCCTGCCATATCGGCCCGGGGGCACTGGCGATTGCAAGCTCGCGTTATCTGCCGGAGCTGGAAGGTTAAATAGTTTGCTGTGCGCCTCATGCGGTTAAAGATGCGGAAGATGCCTGATATTCAATGATTTTTAGGGCTTTGCCTGGGAAGAAGCTTAGCTTTGGCCCCGGCGGAGCCTTTTTATCTTTTATTGCACAGGAGGCTGTGTTTCCGTGCAATAAAAAAGCTTTGCCCGCTCCCTTTCCTGCAAAAAAATCGTTGACAGGGTTGACTTAAATGTGGTAAGATATTATACTGCAATTAACGTGGGTATCCAGGCGTTTTTTCTGAATATCCGACTGTCAAACTGCACAAAAGTAACTCGCATACAACGATTTAAGGGGTGAAAACGTCTAATGAATAGCAAACGAATTAAACCAGTAAAAGCCGGAAAAGGCATCCGAATGAGCTATTCTCATCGAAAAGAAGTCCTTGAAATGCCCAACCTGATCGAGGTTCAGAAAAATTCCTACGACTGGTTTTTGAAAAAGGGCTTAAAGGAAGTTTTCGATGATATATCTCCAATCGCTGATTACAGCGGCCATCTGAGTCTTGAATTTACAGACTTCACATTATGTGAAGATGATGTTAAGTATAGCATTGAAGAATGTAAAGAGCGTGATGCGACCTATGCCGCTCCGCTGAAGGTCAGAGTCCGCCTTATTAATAAGGAAACGGATGAGATCAATGAGCACGAGATTTTCATGGGCGACCTGCCGATCATGACAGAGACCGGAACCTTCGTGATCAATGGTGCTGAGCGTGTTATCGTCAGCCAGCTGGTGCGTTCACCGGGCATCTACTACGGCATCGGCCATGATAAGATCGGTAAGAAACTGTTTTCCTGTACTGTGATCCCCAACCGCGGTGCATGGCTGGAGTATGAGACGGACTCCAACGATGTTTTTTATGTCCGCGTTGACCGTACCCGTAAGGTACCGATCACTGTGCTGATTCGTTCTCTTGGCATTGGCACAAATCAGGAAATTATCGACCTGTTTGGTGAGGAACCGAAAATCCTTGCCAGTATGACGAAGGATACATCGGATAATTATCATGATGGTCTCCTTGAGCTTTACAAGAAGATCCGTCCCGGCGAGCCGCTGTCTGTGGAGAGCGCTCAGAGCCTGATCAATGCCATGTTCTTTGACCCGAGAAGATATGATCTGGCAAAGGTCGGCCGTTATAAGTTCAACAAGAAGCTGGCGTTAAAGTATCGTATTAAAAACTTTACACTGGCAGAGGATGTTGTTGATACTTCTACCGGGGAAATTCTGGCAGAAGCCGGAACAGTCGTTACAGAGGAACTGGCAGTTGCCATCCAGAATGCGGCGATCCCGGCAGTATTTATTACAAGCGAGGATGGAAGAAAGGTTAAAATCCTTTCCAACCTGGCTGTGGACCTATCGGCCTATGTGGATGCTGACCCAAGAGAGCTGGGCGTGACGGAGCTTGTATATTATCCGGTACTTAAATCGATTTTAGACGAGTATGATGATATAGACGACATTAAAGATGCCATCCGCCGCAATGTGCACGAGCTTGTGCCGATGCATATTACGAAGGAAGATATTCTGGCATCGATCAACTACAACCTGCATCTGGAGTATGGCGTAGGCACCTCCGATGATATTGACCACCTGGGCAACCGCCGTATCCGTGCGGTCGGCGAGCTGTTACAGAATCAGTACCGCATCGGTCTTTCCAGAATGGAGCGCGTTGTGCGTGAGCGTATGACGACACAGGACCTGGAAGGCATTTCCCCGCAGTCACTGATCAATATCAAACCGGTGACCGCGGCTGTGAAGGAGTTCTTCGGAAGCTCCCAGCTGTCACAGTTCATGGATCAGAACAACCCGCTGTCTGAGCTGACGCATAAGAGACGTCTTTCTGCTCTGGGCCCCGGCGGTCTGTCCCGTGACCGTGCCGGTTTCGAAGTTCGCGACGTACATTATACCCATTACGGCCGTATGTGCCCGATTGAGACACCTGAAGGCCCGAACATCGGTCTGATCAACTCTCTGGCAAGCTATGCCCGCATTAACGAGTACGGCTTTGTCGAGGCGCCTTACCGCAAGGTAGATAAGTCTGACCCGATGAATCCGAGAGTAACCGACGATGTAATTTATCTCACCGCGGATGAGGAAGATAACTTTATCGTGGCCCAGGCGAACGCGCCTCTGGACGAAGAGGGCCATTTCATCGAGCATAATGTATCCGGACGTTTCCGTGAGGAGACATCCCAGTTTGCACGCTCCCGTATCGACCTGATGGACGTATCTCCGAAGATGGTATTTTCCGTGGCAACATCGATGATCCCGTTCCTGGAAAATGACGATGCCAACCGTGCGCTCATGGGCTCCAACATGCAGCGTCAGGCTGTGCCGCTGATGCTGACCGATTCCTCGATCGTAGGCACAGGAATGGAAGGCAAGGCCGCAGTGGACTCCGGCGTGTGCGTGATCGCAAAACGTTCCGGTGTCGTGGAGAAATCCTCTGCCAGCGAAATTATCGTCAAGACGGATGACGGCGATAAGGACCGCTATAAATTACAGAAGTTTGTCGGAAGCAACCAGGGAGCCTGCTACAATCAGCGCCCGATCGTTTATAAGAACGACCGTGTCAATGCCGGCGATGTTCTGGCAGACGGCCCGTCCACCTATAACGGTGAGCTGGCACTGGGTAAGAACCCGCTCATCGGCTTTATGACATGGGAAGGCTACAACTACGAGGATGCGGTATTGCTCAGCGAGCGTCTTGTTCAGGAGGATGTGTATACATCCATCCATATTTCCGAATATGAGGCGGAAGCCAGAGATACGAAGCTCGGACCGGAGGAAATCACAAGAGATGTTCCCGGTGTGGGCGATGATGCACTCAAAAATCTTGACGAGCGCGGAATCATCCGTGTAGGTGCGGAGGTGCGTGCCGGGGATATTCTTGTCGGTAAGGTTACGCCGAAGGGCGAGACCGAGCTGACCGCCGAGGAGCGGCTTCTGCGTGCGATCTTTGGCGAGAAGGCCCGTGAAGTGCGTGACACTTCCTTAAAAGTACCTCATGGTGAATATGGTATCATCCTTGATGCCAAAGTATTCACCCGGGAAAATGGCGATGAGCTTTCACCGGGCGTCAATGAGTGCGTGCGCGTCTATATTGCTCAGAAACGTAAGATTTCTGTGGGCGATAAGATGGCCGGCCGTCACGGAAACAAGGGTGTTGTTTCCCGTGTACTTCCTGTGGAAGATATGCCGTTCCTTCCAAACGGCCGTCCGCTGGATATTGTACTGAATCCTCTGGGCGTGCCTTCGCGTATGAACATCGGACAGGTACTTGAGGTTCACCTCGGCCTTGCCGCCAAGGCACTTGGCTTTAAGATCGAGACACCGGTATTTGACGGCGCCGACGAGGAAGATATTATGGATACCCTGGAGCTGGCGAACGATTATGTCAACACCTCCTGGGAGGAATTTACTGAAAAATGGAAGGATAATCTGGACCCGGGTGTCTATGATTATCTCGATAAAAATAAAGCACACAGAGAAGAGTGGAGGGGCGTGCCCATTAGCCGTACCGGAAAGGTACAGCTTCGTGACGGCCGTACCGGCGAAGAGTTTGACAGCCCGGTAACGGTAGGTTACATGCATTACCTGAAGCTGCATCATCTGGTCGATGATAAGATTCATGCACGTTCCACCGGCCCGTACTCCCTTGTGACCCAACAGCCTCTTGGCGGTAAGGCACAGTTCGGCGGACAGCGCTTCGGTGAGATGGAGGTCTGGGCACTGGAAGCCTACGGCGCATCCTATACTTTACAAGAAATCCTCACCTTTAAGTCGGATGATGTGACCGGCCGTGTAAAGACCTACGAAGCAATCATTAAGGGCGAAAATGTCAGCGAGCCTGGTATTCCGGAGTCCTTTAAAGTATTACTTAAAGAGCTGCAGGCTCTGGCTCTGGATGTGCGCGTGCTCCGGGATGACCAGACCGAGGTCGAGATCGGCGAAAACATCGATTATACCGATGAGGATATTGAGCACATGATGAACGGCAGCCGGGATTTTGAATATGACAATGACGGGTCCGCAGGCGACTATGTTCATAAGGAACAGGTGCTCGATGATAATGACGAGCTCATCGATATTGAAGAAGATTCCGATGACGATGGCGATTTTGACGACTACTTTGACAGTAGCAGTGATTCCGATTTAGATGACTAAAGAAGGGAGTGCCATATATGCCTGAAATGAAAACAACTGAAACCACTTACCAGCCGATGACATTTGATGCCATCAAGATTGGTCTGGCTTCACCTGACAAAATCCGACAGTGGTCTCACGGCGAAGTAAAAAAGCCGGAAACCATTAATTACAGAACATTAAAGCCGGAACGAGACGGCCTGTTCTGTGAGCGGATATTCGGGCCCAGCAAGGACTGGGAGTGCCATTGCGGCAAATATAAGAAAATCCGCTATAAAGGCGTGATCTGCGACCGCTGCGGCGTGGAAGTGACCAAGGCCAGCGTGCGCCGTGAGCGTATGGGACATATTGAATTGGCAGCTCCGGTTTCCCATATCTGGTATTTTAAAGGAATCCCAAGCCGCTTAGGTCTGATCCTTGATATGTCACCGAGAAACCTTGAAAAAGTACTGTATTTTGCTTCCTATGTCGTTCTGGACAAAGGCCAGACGGACCTTGCGGAAAAGCAGGTGCTTTCCGAGAAGGAATACCGCGAAGCTTATGATAAGTACGGCAATACATTCCGTGCCGGCATGGGTGCGGAATCCATTCAGGAGCTTTTAAAGCGCATCGATCTGGATAAAGATGCGGAAGCCTTAAAGAAAGAGCTTAAGGATGCGTCCGGACAGAAGCGCGCCCGTATTATCAAGCGTCTGGAGGTTGTGGAAGCGTTCAGAAGCTCCGGCAACCGTCCGGAGTGGATGATCCTTGATGTCATTCCGGTAATCCCGCCGGATATTCGTCCGATGGTACAGCTTGACGGCGGCCGCTTCGCGACCTCCGATTTGAATGATCTGTACCGCAGGATCATTAACAGAAATAACCGTCTGAAACGTCTCCTTGAGCTTGGCGCACCGGATATTATCGTGCGCAACGAAAAACGTATGCTCCAGGAGGCTGTGGATGCCCTTATTGATAACGGACGCCGCGGCCGTCCTGTGACCGGCCCGGGAAACAGAGCGCTCAAGTCGCTGTCCGATATGCTTAAAGGTAAGCAGGGCCGTTTCCGCCAGAACCTTCTTGGAAAGCGTGTCGATTATTCCGGACGTTCGGTTATCGTCGTAGGGCCGGAATTAAAGATTTACCAGTGCGGTCTGCCAAAAGAGATGGCCATCGAGCTGTTTAAACCGTTTGTTATGCGCCAGCTTGTCGCCAAGGGTCTGGCACACAACATTAAGTCTGCCAAGAAGATGGTTGAACGTCTCCAGCCGGAGGTATGGGACGTGCTTGAGGATGTGATTAAAGAACATCCGGTTATGCTCAACCGTGCCCCGACGCTCCACCGTCTCGGTATTCAGGCGTTTGAGCCGATTCTTGTCGAAGGTAAGGCGATCAAGCTGCATCCGCTTGTATGTACCGCCTTTAACGCGGACTTCGACGGTGACCAGATGGCGGTCCATGTACCGCTGTTTGTGGAAGCCCAGGCAGAGTGCCGCTTCCTGCTGCTGTCGCCCAACAACCTGTTAAAGCCTTCCGACGGCGGCCCTGTGGCGGTGCCTTCTCAGGATATGGTTCTTGGTATTTATTACCTGACGCTGGATAAGCCGGGCGATATTGGCGAGGGCAAGTTCTTCAAGAGCATGAATGAGGCGATCCTTGCCTATGAAAATAAATATATTACCCTTCACTCAAAGATCAAGGTGCGCCGTGAAGGCATCATTAACGGCGAGCATGTATCACGGGTGATCGAGACAACGCTTGGCCGTCTGCTGTTTAACGAGATCATTCCCCAGGACCTTGGCTTTGTGGATCGTACGAATCCGGAAAACTATTTCCTGCCGGAAATCGATTTCCTCGTTGGCAAGAAACAGCTTAAAAAGATTATTGATAAGTGCATTAACAATCACGGCGCCACAAAGACCGCCGAAGTGCTTGATGATGTGAAGTCCATTGGTTACAAGTATTCGACCATCGGCGCCCTGACCGTATCGATTTCCGATATGACTGTGCCGAAGGAAAAGAAAGAATATCTGGCTGAGGCTGAAAAGACGATCGAGGCCATTACGAAGAACTTCCGCCGTGGTCTTGTAACCGAGGAAGAGCGTTATAAGGCCGTTATCGAGGCATGGAAGAATGCCGATGATAAGATCACAAACGCGCTGCTGACCGGTCTTGATAAATATAACAATATTTTCATGATGGCAGACTCCGGTGCCCGTGGTTCCAATCAGCAGATTAAGCAGCTTGCCGGTATGCGTGGTCTGATGGCAGATACATCCGGCCGGACAATCGAGCTGCCGATCAAGTCCAACTTCCGTGAAGGTCTGGACGTACTGGAATACTTTATTTCCGCTCACGGCGCCCGCAAGGGTCTGTCCGATACGGCGCTGCGTACAGCCGACTCCGGTTATCTGACCCGCCGCCTTGTGGATGTTTCTCAGGACCTTATTGTCCGCGAGACAGACTGCTGCGAGGACGGCAAGGAGATTCCGGGTATGTGGATCGAGGCATTTACCGATGGCCGTGAGGTGATCGAGAGCCTTGAGGACCGTATGACCGGACGTTACGCGGCAGAGGATATTATCGATCCTGCCAGCGGCGAAGTGCTTGTGAAAGCGAACCATATGATTACACCGAAGCGCGCGGCTAAGGTTGCGGCTGCCGGCATCGAGCGTGTAAAAATCCGTACGGTACTGTCCTGTAAGTCCCATATCGGCGTGTGCGCAAAGTGCTACGGCGCCAACATGGCTACCGGCCAGGCTGTTCAGGTGGGCGAGGCTGTTGGTATTATTGCCGCTCAGTCCATCGGTGAACCGGGTACACAGCTTACCATGCGTACATTCCACAGCGGCGGCGTTGCCGGTGATGATATTACACAGGGTCTTCCCCGTGTCGAGGAGCTTTTCGAGGCCCGTAAGCCAAAGGGTCTGGCGATCATTGCAGAGTTTGCCGGTGTGGCAACGATCAAGGATACAAAGAAGAAGCGCGAAGTAATCGTAACAAACGATGAGACCGGCGAGTCCAAGGCTTATCTCATTCCTTACGGCTCGAGAATCAAGGCTGTGGACGGACAGCGTCTTGAAGCCGGTGATGAGCTGACGGAAGGTAGCATCAATCCGCATGATCTGTTAAAGATCAAGGGCGTGCGTGCGGTACAGGATTATATGATCCGTGAAGTACAGCGTGTATACCGTCTCCAGGGTGTTGAGATCAACGACAAGCATGTCGAGGTGATCGTGCGTCAGATGCTTAAGAAAATCCGCATCGAAAACAGCGGAGATACGGATTATCTTCCGGGCACACTGGTGGATGTCCTTGATTTCGAGGAGATCAATGAAAATCTTGAGGATGCAGGAAAGAAGCCTGCGGAAGGTACACAGGTGATGCTTGGTATCACAAAGGCATCGCTTGCAACAAACTCCTTCCTGTCTGCGGCTTCCTTCCAGGAAACGACGAAGGTGCTTACAGAAGCTGCCATCAAGGGCAAGGTTGACCCGTTGATTGGTCTTAAGGAAAATGTTCTTATTGGTAAGCTGATCCCGGCAGGTACCGGTATGAAGCGTTACCGCAGCGTGAAGCTCGATACCGATGAGGCTTTCGAGGCTGAAATGGCCAGAAAGAAGGCAGAAGAAGAGGAGCTTCAGCGCAAGATCGAGGAGCAGAAGGCTGCTGAGAAGGCTGAACGCGAAAAGAAGGCTGCCCAGAAGGCTAAGGAAGCACAGGAGGCCGAAGAAAATGAGAACGCGCCGGAAGGTGACGATGACATTCTTTTGGATTCCGATGACATTTCCGAAGGCATTGATGCCCTGGATCATGCCGGTGCAGCTTCCGAGGCAGAGGACATTGACGTGTCTGAAGTGGATGAGGATGACGCCGGTGTATCTGAAGATACGGCGGATGATGCCGGTGCAAAAAGCGGCGATGCCGATGATACGGAATTAGAATAATTAAAATAAATAGCATTTCGGCGCTGCCATGCGGCGCCGAAAATGCAGTGTTTTTAGCAAATACTGCGGCGAATGATAAGTGAAAAAATGCTTTCTTCCATATATAATAACTATAAAAGTCTGGAATATGTCCGGCGCGCGGCCGATACAGCGGTGCAGCCGGCGGACACAGCCCGGATGGTCAGGTGTGGAAGGGAGCATTTTTTTATGAAAGATTGGTTGATGGGACAAGGTGTGATTTTATATGTGTATGCCGGGTGTCTGGCAGTGGGTGTGCTTTCGGCGTGGATTGCAAACCGGGGATATAAACGGCTGATCCGCGAATCTGAGCTGATGGGAAGCACTCAGAACCGTCTTTTAAAGTACATCAAATTGAAATTTGGCAGCTACTATAAGCTCAATATGCGTCCTCAGGATACGCGGGCATTGACACGGCATTATATGTATAAATATAAGATCGGATTTATGAATGTGACGTCGTGGATCAAGCTCTCAAAGCTGGCGGTGGGTGTTATCGGGATCGCGGCCATTGTCCGTCTGCTGTATATGCAGGCGCAGGGAAGCGATGCGCAGGCTATCGTCAGCATGGCCGGCTGCGGTCTGATCTGCGCTGCGTTTGTTTATATTCAGCATCGGGTTTATGATTTTCCGGAAAAACAGAAAATGCTGGAATGGTATTTAATGGATTATCTTGAAAACTTTCTGAAAAATAAAATTGAATCCAGGAAAGCGCCGGTTATAGAGAAGGAAAATACGGATAAGGCAGGTAAGACAGAGCCGGAAGCTGAAGCAGACAGTGAATTTTTTAACGATCCTTCCCGGGAACGTATAACATGGGATCAAGATGGGAATCATCATAATGAAGCCGCGGCATCCCGCCATCGTCCGGCAAAAACACCGGCATCCCGTTTGCACCCGTCAGATTATAAGACGTCCGATCCGTCGGATTTTTCCGTAAATGCACCGGGCTCACCGGAGGATGAGATTGATGCAAAGATCGTGGAGGACATTTTAAAGGAATTTCTTGTGTAAAATTTACTAAATTTGTTGATAAATTTTTGTCGATTTGCTATTATTAAACTGGTACATAAGTGTTTATCCTATGACTTAGCAACACCAATGATGGAGGTAATAATAATGGCAGACAAAGTAACGTTTGATTATTCTAAGGCCAAAGTATTTATCAGCGATAACGAAGTGAAGCTGATGAGCAAGCTGGCGGCAGATGCAAAGGAAGTTCTTGTCAATAAGACCTGCGCTGGCAATGATTTCCTCGGATGGATTGACTTGCCGGTAAATTACGATAAAGAGGAGTTTGCCCGGATTAAGGCGGCTGCAAAAAAAATCCAGAGTGATTCAGAAGTCCTTCTGGTAATCGGTATCGGCGGTTCGTATCTGGGCGCTCGTGCAGCGATTGAATTTTTACAGCATAATTTTTATAACATGCTTCCAAAGGATGTACGCAAGACACCGGAGATTTACTACTGCGGCAATAACTTAAGCAGCTCTTATCTTGCAAACCTGATGGAGCTTGTAGGCGACCGTGATTTCTCGATCAATATGATCTCCAAGTCCGGTACGACTACGGAGCCGGCTGTGGCTTTCCGTATTTTTAAAGAAAAGCTTGAGAACAAGTACGGCAAGGAGGCTGCCGCGAAGCGTATTTACTGTACAACTGATAAAGCCCGCGGTGCCCTGAAGCATCTGGCCGATGAAGAAGGCTATGAGACATTTGTTGTTCCTGATGATGTAGGCGGACGTTTTTCTGTGCTTACAGCTGTTGGACTTTTGCCGATCGCAGTCAGCGGCGCCGATATTGATCAGCTGATGGCCGGCGCAGCCAGTGCAAGAGAGCGCTGTCTGAACAGTGCCTTTGAGGAAAATGATGCGATGCAGTATGCTGCTGTGCGCAACATTCTTCTGCGCAAAGGCAAATCCGTTGAGATTACAGCCAGCTACGAGCCGTCGCTTCAGTATGTGGGCGAATGGTGGAAGCAGCTGTTTGGTGAGAGCGAAGGCAAGGATCAGAGAGGTATCTTCCCGGCATCGGTTACACTGACCGCAGACCTTCATTCTATGGGACAGTTCATCCAGGATGGTTCCAGAATCATGTTTGAAACCGTCCTCAATGTCGAAAAGCCAAAGTATGATCTGTATATCAACGAAGAGCCGGTAGACCTTGACGGCTTAAATTATCTTGCCGGCAAGGATGTGGATTTCATCAATAAGAGTGCCATGAACGGCACGATCCTGGCCCATACGGACGGTCTTGTTCCGAATCTGATGTTTACGATTCCGGAGCAGAATGAATTTTATCTCGGCGAGCTGTTCTATATTTATGAGTTCGCCTGTGGTATCAGCGGCAACATCCTCGGCGTGAATCCATTTGACCAGCCGGGTGTTGAAAGCTATAAGAAGAACATGTTTGCGCTGCTTGGAAAGCCCGGCTATGAAGCCATGACTGAAAAGCTGCTCGAACGTCTGAAATAAAGCGGCTGATAGACAAAAAGCAGAAGATAATTGAAAAAATACAATACCTGGCAGGGGCCGGAGTGACAGATGCGCGTCACTTTGGCCCCTTTTATTATTGCATGGGAAACGGCGTTCCTGTGAAATAAAAAAATGTGAACGGCATGGACGGAGGCTTGCTGCCTGGTATCAAGTTTTTCTTGATATAAAGGACAAGAATAATCTGATTTTCAAACGCTGCGCGCCGGTTTACAATATAAGAAAGGCGCAATTTTTGGGGGAGCGCCGAAAAAAAGAAGAAATTCACAAAGACGAAGAAGTTTAAAATGAGGAGGAGATTACATGAATTTTGACAATTACCGCGTTGAAGACCTGCCGCAGCTTAGCGAGGAGGATCAGAAAAAACCTTACGCCAAATATTATTATGAAGGAAGAACAGAGATTACCGATCCGGAAATATTAGAGGCCATCCGTCCGGGAAATCCGATGCCTCTTGAAGATGCGTTATCCGCTGAGGACCTGATACGGCTGCTGGAGCCGGGATGCCCCCAGCCCAAGATCGGTTATTGTGTCCGCCCGGATGGCATCGGCTATTCCTGCGCGTGCGTTAAAATGCCCGGTGTAACTATGGAAATGCGTGACTGGTACATGCCATGGGTGTATGGAGACCCGGGACTGCGGTATAAAATATGGTATCCCGGTTCTCATGAAATACACTATCACAATCTGGCCGTGGAAGACATGGGCTGGGGAATGTGCGATATTTTCCAGGGCGAGCGTCCGGATATGAAGGAGCTTGGCTTTGACCGCGACCCGCATGAAGTCAATCCGAGAGTGATCAAGGTTCTGGCCAGAAATGCCCGACTGAGACTGCAGACAGAGGATATAAATGCTCAAAAGGGCTTTGTGGCACTGTGCCATCTGATCTGGGAAATCCCCGGCGGAACGGAGCAGTGGTCATTTTCCTGGACCGGCGCGCATTTTGTAAACGGCAGGCTCCAAAACCGTCTGGCGCCGGATGAGGTTGTAACCGAGGATATGGCCCGTCTTTCGGCAGCGCATCTTTTTTACGAGTATACACGGCAGACCGAGCTGCTGCCAAAGCTTTTTGCAGAATACGGACAGGATAAAGGACCAAAGGAGCCGCCCCAGTGGCCCGAGCGCATTACCAGTGCGTTAAAATGAGTATATTTTGGGGATTTACAGGAGAAAGGAACGTTTTATGAATACGATTTTGCCATATAAAGAAAAATATCCGAACCTGTTTATGCCGCTTGCCGTTGGCCGTAAAGGGGATATTTACAAAAACCGTATGTTTGTAGCGCCGATGCACGGGCCGGCATGGGTAGACAGTGCCAACATGCTCAACGATTACGGGATCGAATATTATGCATCCCGGGCAGAGGGCGGCTTTGGCTGTGTCAATCTCGGTGAGGCCAAGATGGATAATCTTAACAGCGTTGCCCATGATGCCCATATCGATCTGACGCAGGAAGCACAGCTCCAGCGGCTGCACCGGCTGAATATATGGGCTCATGCCTGGGGAGCAAAGACCGGCATCGAGTTTAATCACAACGGTCATTTTGCCCTTCCGGAATACTGCCACGGGATGCAGCCGATGAGCGCTTCAGCGCGGCTGATGCCAAATGGCAATCAGGTGCGGGAAATGAACGAAGATGATATGGAGCAGGTGGCGGATGCCTATGCATCCGCAGCGCTCATGGCTAAAAGAGGCGGCTTTGACCAGATTGTCCTGCATTACGGCCATGGCTGGCTGATGGCAGGCTTTTTATCTCCGCTGCTGAATCAGCGCAGGGACAAATATGGCGGAAGTGTGGAAAACCGCTGCCGCTTTCCGCGCATGGTCATTGACCGCATCCGGAAAC
>CASFBR010000020.1 GCA_949292795.1 uncultured Eubacteriales bacterium | reverse complement strand
CCGGCATTGACAAAGCCCACCGTCATCACCGCAGCGGCCGATGAGCTCTGAGTGATCACGGTCACAAATATTCCCACAAGCACAGCAGCAAGGCGATGACCTGTCCATGTCCCCATAAGCCGCTTCATCCGGGCGCCGGCCGCCTTTTGCAGCCCGGCCGCCATCAGATGCATCCCATAGAGGAACATTCCAATACCACCGGCCGCGTAAAACAATTTTTCTATATCCAAAAGAGACATCCTTCATTCACCTGTAATTTTTACTTATACTCCATAGTATAAAGAGCTTTTGTAAAAATTAAAAGCCGCTCCTGTAAAATTAATGTAAAATAAGTAAATTTTCTTTACGTTGCATCCTGCCTTAAACGGTCGTATAATAGAGTTGAATAGAATAAATTGGTAGCCTGTCCAAAGGGTTATATGATTTTCGGGGAGGGTTGTCTATGAAGCTTACATTTTTAGGCGCCGCACATGAGGTTACCGGAAGCTGTACGCTGCTTTCAGCTTGCGGGCACAAAATACTGATCGACTACGGCATGGAGCAGGGGCCGGATACTTATGAAAACTGCGAAATGCCGGTAGATGCCGGACAGATCGACTGCGTTTTGCTCACACATGCCCATATCGATCATTCCGGCCGCCTGCCGCTGCTTGGCGCCAGAGGCTTTAAGGGAAGCATTTATGCCACCAAAGCCACCTGCCGCCTGTGTGATATTATGCTCCAGGACTCGGCACATATCCAGGAATCCGAGGCCGGATGGCGCAACCGCAAGGCCCGACGCGCCGGAAAGCCGGCCTATGTCCCGCTCTATACAGTGGATGACGCGCTGCGCATCCGCGATCAGTTTGTCCCGTGCAGCTACGATGACCGCATCGCTATTTATCCGGGTATCTTTGTCCGTTTTGTGGATGCCGGACATCTGCTCGGCTCTGCCAGCATTGAAATCACCATCACAGAAGATCACATCACAAAGACGCTTGTCTTTTCCGGAGACATCGGCAATACCGATCAGCCGCTGATTCGCAACCCGCATTATCTAAAGGATGCCGACATTGTTGTGATGGAATCCACCTATGGCGACCGCAGCCACGACCGGCGCATTGACTATATTTCCCAGCTTACACCGATTATCCAGCGCACGCTGGATCGGGGCGGCAATGTGGTCATCCCTTCCTTTGCCGTGGGGCGTACTCAGGAACTGCTTTATTTTATAAGGCAGATCAAGGACGAAGGGCTCATCAGGGGCCATGACCATTTCCCCGTTTATGTGGACAGTCCTCTTGCAGTGGAATCCACACAGATTTTTTCACAGAGCATGTATGATTATTTTGACGATGATGCTCTGGCACTGTTAAATAAGGGCATCAATCCGATCAATTTCCCGGACCTTAAGGTAGCCATTACAAGTGAGGATTCCATCACGATTAACGAGGACCCTGCTCCGAAGGTGATCATTTCTGCCAGCGGCATGTGTGAAGCGGGACGTATCCGTCACCATTTAAAGCATAATCTCTGGCGCCCGGAATCGACAATCCTGTTTGTAGGCTATCAGGCTGTGGGGACACTGGGACGGGCCATTGCCGACGGTGCCCGGGAGGTGCGGCTTTTTGACGAACATATCCATGTTCAGGCAGAAATCTGCCAGTTAGCCGGCATCAGCGGCCATGCCGATGATAAAGGACTGATAACATGGATCAGCAACTTTTGTCCAAAGCCCTCCCGTGTTTTTGTCAACCACGGTGAAGATACAGTCTGTGAGCATTTTGCCTGCCGGCTTAAAGATGAGTTGCAAATCGATGCCGTAGCCCCGTATAACGGCGCTTCCTATGATCTGATCACCGGAGAATGTCTTTTTGAAGGAAATAAAAAGAAAATTGAAGCAGCCGCTGCGCTCAGAGCCGGAAAGCCCCATAAGAATCCTGTATATCAGCAGCTTATGGATGCCGGAGACCGTCTCGCCGAAGTGATCCGCCACAATGAGGGCGGCGCTAATAAAGACCTCCGGGCTTTTATCCGTGAGCTTAATGATCTTTGTGAGAAATGGGACCGCTAGTCCATACAAAAAGGAGAATAAACATGACACCAAAACAGAAATACTATGAAAATCTGGCCGATTCTCTGATTGAAAAGTTCGGCCTGCGCCAGATCGAAGCTTATTATGCCAGCGACCGCAAAGAAGCCTGCCAGAAGGCCTGCCGCTACCTTTCCCCGGGATGCAGCGTCGCCTGGGGCGGTTCCGTCACCTTAAATGAGATTGGGCTCATCGATGCCATTAAAGCCTCTGACTGTACGGTCTATGACCGCTTTGCCGTGGATACGCCGGAGGAAAAGCGTGAAATGTTCGGGCGCATTGCCACCTGCGATTATTATTTTATGAGCTCCAATGCCATCACCTTAGACGGCCAGCTTGTCAATATTGACGGCAACGGCAACCGGGTCGCCTCATTGATCCACGGCCCGCAAAATGTGATCGTTATTGCCGGTATGAATAAAGTTGTTCCGGATGTTGAAAGCGCCGTCAAGCGCATCCGCAATATGGCCGCGCCGCCAAATGCCGTGCGTCTGAATTATCATACACCCTGCAGTGAGCTTGGGCGCTGCGCGGACTGTTTTTGTGAGGACTGCATCTGCGATCAGATCGTCATCACCCGCCGAAGCTTTATTCCCAACCGGATCAAGGTCATTCTCGTCGGCGAAGAGCTTGGCTATTAAGTCATTCCCGCCGGCAAAGAGCTTGGCTATTAAGTCATTCCCGCCGGCAAAAAATCTGGCCATTCACCGGCAGGGCGCCCCGGTTATGAGTCAAAGCGCCGCTTCCTGACAGAAACCAAAGCGCCGCTTCCTGACAAAAATCTAAAGCGCCGCTTTCTGACAAAAAGAGGACGTATTGTGCATGATCCATTGCTGCACAATATGTCCTCTTTTATAAATTCTTCGATTATTTCAAGGCTTAATCATCTGAAGCTTAATCATCCGGCAAAGTTTAATCATCCAGTGTTCTTTCCTGGCAGGTGGATGAAAACGCGGACGGCTTAATGGGCGCCGGGCGCTCACACCGGGATGTCATCTCATAAATACGCCCGGTTTTGCACGATTCCATAATGCCGTGAATGACCTCGATAGCATGGTAGCCAATATCTGCATGGCAGCGCGGCCGCCGCCCGTTGCGGAGGGCATAGCACATATCCGCCAGACCTACGCCGCGCAGAGACTCATAGAAGCCATGAAGGAGCGGAAGCTCCACCGTGGCCGCCGGCGTAAATTCATTGAGCTTTTGAACATCATCGTCAGCTTCCCCGGAGACTGTGCCGTCTTTTTTGCCTCCCGGCTGCATTCCCGGCAAAATACGCTCGATCTGAGGCCTGGCCCCGGGACGTGTCACTGTGAGCACATCACAAAAAGCATTGGGATCGCCGAGCTTCATCGTCCCCTGCGTTCCGGTCACTGTAAAATCACGGCTTGTCGAGCTGTCAGAAGATATATGGAACGTGCCGAGCACGCCGTTTTCAAATTCCAGCGCAGCCAGAAGGGTCGTCGGTGTATTGACCTCAAACGTCTCGTTATATTTCGGATGCTTTGGATTTTCATAAACACGCTCCGGGAAAAGATTCCCGCCAAAACCGGTGACACGCTTAATGCTTCCGAAAAGATTAATCATCTCATGGAGATAGTACCCTCCAAGATCAAACGGGAAGCCGCCGCCATAATGAAGCGGGAAGAAATAATATTTTGGAGCGGTATCAAAAAACGGTGTTTCCGGATTATAATGCATCGTCACCTGAGCATGAACGGTCACAGGCTTTCCGATGATGCCATCATCAATATACTTGCGCGCAGACTGCTCCCAGGCGCCAAGAAATGTATCCGGCGCAGTCGTGTACATCAGGTTTTTTTCGCGCATCAGCCGCATCAGCTCCGTGGCCTCCTCAAAGGTCGGTGCCATCATCTTTTCACAGTACACATGCTTTCCATGCTCAAGGGCCATCCTTGTAATTGCCACATGAGACTCCGGATAGGTCAGATTGACGATGATCTCGATTTCCGGATCGTTCATCATTTCTTCGACAGACATCTTGCGGACTCCATAGTGATCTTCCATCCACTGCGCGCGGGAATCGATCTGATCCGCAGCGCCTGCGACATCAATGATTTCAAACTTATTGACCATATTATTCATGTAAGTTGCCTTACAAATACCCCCACAGCCAACAACGCCGACTTTAACCTTGTCTTTTTTCATCGCTTTACCTCCTTATATATAGTGGTGTTACACCATTTTACAGGTCAGGTATAGCGTACCGCTTTCCATGTTCAAAATCAACCGCAATCGCTGCTGTATACTTCGCATATCTTTACCTGATATGCGGGCATAATCCTGGTATGCGGGCACACGCCTTTTCATATCATGCCGCAGGATAAGCTTTCCGTCTGCCGGACAGATGAAGGAGCCTTCTGATCAATCTTTAATACCAAGCCATTGCTTAACAACATTTTCCATCTCATCGACATCACACTGGGTCGTGTGGCGTACCGGGGCTGTCCGGATTTCTTCTACGGCTGCCGGCACTGCAACGTTGGCAAGCTTTGAAAGCTCATCGATCAGTTCAAAATCATCCATATTACCATAGGCTTCGTCAATAGCCGTCATAACGCTTCTGGCAAATTTAAACGGGCTGGCTGTCGAGGCGATGATTGTCTTTTTCGTATCATTTGTTTCTGCTGTATATTTTTTATACACCGCCGCCGCCACTGCCGTATGAGGATCGATAACATAGCCGGTATCGGTATAAAGGTCATGGATCATCTGCGCTGTTTCTGCTTCACTGGCATAATTGCCGTAAAAATCCGAAAGCTCTTTTTTCATGGCTTCTGTAATCTCATAGCGGCCCTCGCTTGTAAGCGACTGCATCAGACGGGCATTGACCTGCGGGTCTTCCCCGGAAATCTTATAGATCAGACGCTCAAGATTACTGGAGATGAGTATATCCATTGATGGTGAGGAGGTAAGTATAAATTCACGGTTTTTATCATAGCTGCCCGTTGAAAAGAAGTCATAAAGGACTTTATTTTCATTGGAGGCGCAGATCAGCCGGTCAATAGGCAGGCCCATATTTTTGGCATAGTACGCGGCAAGAATATTTCCAAAGTTTCCCGTAGGCACAACAACGTTTACGGTCTCGCCGTTTTTGATTTCTTCATTATGAACAAGCATCGCATAGGCATAGACATAATATACGATCTGAGGCACAAGGCGTCCGATATTGATTGAATTTGCGGAAGAAAACTGAAAGCCGTGGCGGTCAAGACCAGCAGCCAGCTCCTTATCGTTAAACATCCGCTTCACGCCGGTCTGAGCATCGTCAAAATTGCCGTGGATTCCCACAACAAACGTATTGCTGCCCTTCTGGGTCACCATCTGCTTTTCCTGTACCGGGCTTACACCGTCCTTCGGATAAAAGACAATGATGCGTGTTCCTTCCACATCCGCAAATCCGGCCATCGCCGCTTTCCCCGTATCACCGGAGGTTGCGGTCAGTATCACGATCTCATGATCGACATGATTCTTTTTGGCACTTGTCGTCATCAGGTGCGGCAGGATCGATAACGCCATATCCTTAAAGGCAATGGTCGCTCCGTGGAACAGCTCCAGATAGTAAGCGCCGTCCGCATAAACCATCGGCGCGATCTCCTGCGCGTCAAACTTGGAATCATAGGCTTTGCTGATACAGCTTTTTAATTCTTCCTCTGTAAAATCTGTCAGGTAAAGCTTCATTACCTCATAGGCGACCTCCTGATAGGTCATCTCTGCCAGCGCTTCCACCGGCACATCCAGCGCAGGGATACGCTCGGGAACATACAGGCCGCCGTCATCGGCAAGCCCTTTTAAAATCGCCATGGATGCACAGACACCTTCACCGCCTCTGGTACTTTTATATATCAGACTCATTTAAAAACTTCCTCACTTTCATTGGTTCATTCATTACCCGGCCATTATCTCAGGCCTTCGGCCTTAGATTGCTTCGCACTTCTATGCGTACTTTTGCGCTTTGGTTGGCTCGCTCTTCGCTCGCTGCGCAAAAGACGCGGTATAATGGCCGCTACCCGGCCATTATACCATATAGAACCTGTATTAGCAAGGGATTGGGGGGAAAAAGTTGCGTGTGAGGCGCACAAATATCCGCTGCAAGCGCACATTTCTTTTAGTCGCCGACGCCGAAATCGGTGTTTTCGTAGAGGACTTCTATGGAGGGATCGTTGTCTAAATAATGGTATTTTTCCCGAAACCATGCGATGAGCGCATCATCTTTGACGATATTGGTCGTGTTGTTTGTGTAAACATTAATCGTACCGAGGCTGAAATATTTTTTCATCATTTCAATGTCCGTGTCGATCATGGCTTTTGTCTGGCCTTTAATACCAACCATGATGCACGGAGAGTCAAAATACTGTGCAACCTCCTGCGGTGTTTTAAAATCTGCGTTTTTATTTAAATAATTTTGTCTGAAATCATTGTCAAAGGTTTCCACACCGATCTTAAATGTGATCGGAATACCCATAAATTCTTTCATCCTGTTTAAATGACGGCGGTACATCCAGTGGCTTTCAAAAAAAAGCCGCTGAATATTTTTCTCGCGGATGATCCGGCGGATTTCTTCCAGTGTGGCCTTTGGCAGTTCAAAGCAGCTTCCGGAATTAATGACCTCCAAAACGCCGAACTCCCCGGTGACATTTTGCAGCACCTCATAGTTTAATGCGACCATAGCTGCCTCATCTCTGGAATTATCATCAATGTAATCGCAGAACGCGCATTTTCCCCATGCACATGGAAATGCCTTTAAAAGCACGATCTCCCGGGGGTTTTTATTTGTGATCTTACTATATCTGTCCATAACGATACTCCTTGTATATTTTTTATCAGCCGGACACCCTGCGGCGCTGCGGCTCTGCCTTTTCAGGCTTTCATTTTAACAATGTTTCTTCCCTTTGTAAACAATTCGTGCTATTATGAATAGGTGGTGTGACAGCGGTAAAACGCTGCAGCTGTTTACAAAAAAGGAGGCTTGAACAATGCAACCACATAAAAAAAGTCAGACTGCCATACAAATTGTTTTGGCACTGGTACTTGTTTTTTTCATTATTTCTTTTGGGGTCGTATTTACTTTAAACTTTCGCCCCCTGTACTATTTTGACATCGGCCATTTAAATATTTCGGAAACCTCCGGTTATCCGGCCGATGAAATCCGTGAAAATTATGATGCTCTGATCGACTATAATCTGTTTTTCGGACCCGATACCCTTAGCTTTCCCACGCTGGCCATGTCCGAGAGCGGACGCATCCACTTTGAGGAAGTCAGGCAAATCTTTGTCGCTGTGCAGATTTTATGTATCATCACGTTGATTCTTGCCGCGGCAGGTATTTTATGGCAGCACACAAAAAAGGATGTACGTTATCTGAAATACGCATCCATCCTTGCTATTGCCATCCCGGTTGTTTTGGGCGGATTAATCGCGCTCAACTGGGATCAGTTTTTTGTGACTTTCCATCATATCTTTTTTAATAATAACTACTGGATTTTCAGTCCGGACACGGACCCTGTCATCAAAATACTTCCGGACACCTTTTTTCTCCACTGCGCGGTCATGATTCTCGGGCTTGTCATTTTAGGCAGCCTGCTGTGCTTCATTATTTACCGGCTCAAAGTCCGGGCCTATTCCCGCGCCGGACATTAGTTTCCTTACCGCGCGTGCGCGGCAATACCATATATGAAAGCCAGCCTTGTCTCTGTGCTTCGCACGTTCGCAGCTGCCTGCGTTATTTCCCCGCTCCGGCTGTCAGAGACAGCTTCGTGCCCGATACCGTCTGGCCCATCCGATGTCCGGCTGCCATTATATGCCGGCACGCTCCGGCAGCTGTCCGCCGTCCGGGGCTTTCATGATAAATGAATCGGCCGCTCTGTCAAAAATGTCAGAGCGGCCAGTTCTTTCTAATAGATTCCAAAAATCAGACGGATGGCGCTGATGATAAAAATCACCGCGCAGATGGCAAAGATTGTGATGAAAATATATCCACGGCTCGTAAAAAATCCAAATTCTTCAATATCAAAGCTGCGCTTTTTGACGCACCGCAGGATGGCGCCGATATGCAGCAGCACAACGATCAGCATACTTGCCAGAGACAACAGAAGAAATACACGCACTAAAATGCCGACAATATTGGCCTTCTGTGCAAAAGAGCGTACTTCAATGACTTTATTATGGGTCACACAGGTGAGCACATTGTAATCTTCAAGCACATTTTCATAATTATTATTTTCCACAAAATGTCCGGTAAAATTTTTCGGATACTGAAACCGGTAATACAGCCCCTTTGTTGACTGGGAACCGCTCAGGAAAATGGACAGGTCGATCTTGTCCGTATACGCATAGCTGACCTTATTAAGACGGTCCTCATCGGAACGTCCGCCGGAAAGCGCGGAATTTTGTGTGTCACTGTTGCCGTCCAAAAATCCGCAGGTCAGCGCCGACAATACCTCCGGGCTGTCTGCGGTCAGCGTCACCGTATAGACCGTGTTGCTTCCAGAGGAAGTTTTTTCATAGGTGATCTGATCCGCCAGCCGCTCTTTGATACGTTCTTCAAAGCGTTCTCCGATGATCTTATTTTGATCCGGCGTCAATGTAAACTTCAGGCTGCGCACAAAGTCTTTTTCATTGTGCATGACCGTCTCCACATCCACCCGGTCAATATCTACGCTGTAACCAAGATAAAGCGTGATCTCATCCGACGGCGCCACTGTGACATAAGTGCTGCAATATTCTTCGGTATTTTCAAAATTGCAGCTCTTAATATATTTATAGGCGCTCTCGCAATTTTCAAAGGAATGCTCCGGCGATGCCTTGAATACATAGGTCATCACCGTATCTTTATTGGAAAAATCAAGGAAGTACGAGCCGTCCAGATACGCGACGATCTTTCGGCGGGCTCTTAATGTATCCACCGCATCGCTTTCTTCAGTCACCTTAAAAACGGTATTGTCCGTATGCAGCGCCTGATTCAGCTTTTCCACATAATCCTGTGTGCTGACTGCGTTTAGGCGGATCGTATACACCGTACCGTCCGATGTTGCCTTTGATGAAAAGGTGCCGCCGTCCGGTGTCAGCGTGTTCATCAGCTTTGTCAGCTTCTGGCCGAGCTGGCCGGCCACTTCTGCTCCGGCATAATAGTCAACCACGACATCAAAGCTTCCATTGCTGTTGAGCGTTGTCTCCACAGTAATGGTATCTAAGGCATTGGCTTCCATACGGGAAATACTGATCGTACTCTCAGCCGGTATTTCCTCCCCGTCAAATATAAGCGTCGTCGTTCCCGGCGTAAAAATTTCCTCTGCCGTCTTATCGGAAAGCTGCGGGATTTCTTCAAGCATCACGTCGGTCAGCCAGAAAAACAGATCTGTGGATGAAAAATTTTCCTCTACCACAAAACCATTTTTTAAAAGGCTGTCGGAATATTCAAAATAAACCGACGGCGTGTCCTGAGAATCGGCACTGCTGCTCTCCGAAAAAATTTTCATGATCTTTTCATAATAATCTGTATAGGAAGCAAAAGGAATACTCAATGTTATGGTCACATTGCCCCGGTCATCCTCTGAAGCCAGCGCATCCATATCGATCGGTGAATGATCCCTTAAAAGCGTATTAAGGCCGTCAAGATCGCCGTCAAAAAGTGCTTGAAATTCCTTTTCACTCATCACTGCTGTCATTACACGCTGTCCCCTGAACGTCTTGTCCATTGTCAGTGTTGTATCCACAGACAGCGGTTTCATGGAGGAACAGGCAGCCGCTAAAACAAGCAGCAAAAAACCCGCAAGCAGCAGCAGATTCCTTTTTATATTTTTCATCGTGTCACCCCGTAATATTGGATCATATGTGAGTGATACAGTACGCTATGTGCTGTCACATCATTTTCTGCCGTACTTCATCACGCAGCGGCGCCCCAGGTCAATCGCCCGGGCTACCGAAGCTTCGCGTACCTTGGCGCGGTTTCCGCTGAAATGACATTCCACAACTTCTGTATAGCCCCGGACATAGCAGCCGATATAGACAAGACCGACCGGCTTTTCCTCACTGCCGCCGTCAGGCCCTGCAATTCCCGTAATCGCCAGCGCCACATCCGCTCCCGCGGCCTTAGCGGCGCCCCCGGCCATTGCCTTTGCCGTCTGACGGCTTACCGCACCATGCTTCTTTAGCGTACTGTTTTTAACTCCGAGCAGACGGTGCTTCGCAGAATTTGCATAAGTGACAAAGCACTGATGCAGCACATCGGAAGCCCCGGGCACATTGACCAGCCGTCCGGACAGCAGGCCGCCGGAACAGCTCTCCGCTGTGGTGACCGTCAGCCCATAGCGTTTTAACATTTCGACAAGCTTTCCTTCAAGGGTTACATCCTCCCGGGTTGTAAAAATATTGCTGCCGAACCTTTTTTTAAGCTCAAGGATCATCGGACGCATCATCGCTTTGGCCTCTTTTTTTGAAGCCGCCCGGGCCGTCACGCGCAAATGGACTTCACCGGTTTTTGCATAAGGCGCAATGGTCGGATTCGTCTGGGATGCCAGAATATCTTTAATGGCATCCGCCACATAGCTCTCGCCCATGCCGCCGATCTTTACGGTCCGTGAATAAATGATCTCCGGCGTCAGCTTGCTTAAATAAGGCTTAATATCCTGCTCAAACATTGGATAAAGCTCTCCCGGAGGGCCCGGAAGCAGAATAATCAGCTTGTGATCCTGCGTTTTTAAAATCAACCCGGGCGCCGTACCATTATGGTTATCCACAACGATTGCCCCTTCCGGTACAAGCGCCTGCTTCCAGTTATTTTCCGTTGGCGCCCGGCGGATGCCATGATTAAAATAGTCCTCGATCCGTTCCCGGGTATGGGCATCCTCCGCCAGAGGAAGCCCCAGCACTGCGGCAACCGCCTCCTTTGTCAGATCATCATTGGTCGGCCCAAGGCCGCCGGTCAGAATAATCACGTCAGAACGCGTGAGCGCCTCACGCACAGCCGCCTTTAAACGCGCCTCATTATCGCCCACAGTGACCTGATAATAGCAGGACAGCCCCAGAGCCGCGCACTGCTCGGACAGATAGCGGGCATTGGTATTTGTAATGTTGCCGAGTAAAATCTCGGTTCCCACAGAAATTAATTCTGCAACCATCAGATTTTTCCTCCATTCAGTAAAACATTTTTGTTTTTGATCATGTAATCTACCAAAGATACGACGGTCAAAATCAGCGATGCATAAATCAGTACCTGCTCGATCCAAAATACAACCGTACCGCCAAAATCAGGCATCATAAAAATAATGGTAATCATCTGTACCGTTGTCTTGATCTTACCCCAGTAGCTGGCGGCAATGACAACTCCGGATTCGGCAGCTACCAGGCGAAAACCGCTGATAATAAATTCCCGGGCAATGATGATCAGCACGACCCATGCCGGTATGCGGTCCATAGCCACATAACATACAAGAGCAGAAACGACCAGCAGCTTATCTGCCAGAGGGTCCATAAATTTTCCGAAATTGGTCACCAGATTATATTTTCTGGCAATCTTTCCGTCAAGCATATCGGTCAGGCTGGCAACAATAAAAATAACGAGCGCCGCATAAACGGACCATGGGCCGATGGCATCTGCCGCCAGTAAAAATACGACAAACACCGGAATTAACAGTACTCTTAAAACGGTGAGTTTATTGGGCAGATTCATAGATCACCTCTCCTATCAAATCATAATCATGGGAGGCTGTCACTAAAACCTCCACAATATCACCGGACAAAAGCTCTTCTTCGGAAGACACGAAAATGTAGCCGTCCACATCCGGAGCATCGCGGTAGGTGCGTCCGATATACACTCCTTCTTCCGGAAGCCTGCCTTCCACAAGCACCTGGAGCGTTTCACCGACCATCTCTTCGGAAAGCTCAAAGGCGATCTGCTGCTGGAGCTGCATCAGCTCATCCTGGCGCTGCCGCTTGATCTCCTCGGGTATCTGTCCGGGCATTGCTGCGGCGGCTGTTCCTTCCTCCGGCGAATAGGTAAATACGCCCAGCCGGTCAAAACGCATTGCTTTTACAAAGCTCATGAGCTCCTCATGCTCGGCCTGCGTCTCCCCCGGAAAGCCTGTGATCAGCGTCGTCCTCAGGGCAATCCCCGGAATTTCCCGGCGGAGCTTTTCAATCACCGCTTCCAGGTCCGCCCGGCTTGTCCGCCGGCCCATACGCTTAAGGATGTTATCGCTGGCATGCTGGATCGGCAGATCCAGATATTTGCATATCTTCTCCTCATCCCGGATCACCGCGATCAGTTCATCGGTAATTTCCTCGGGATAGCAGTAAAGAATGCGTATCCAGCGGATGCCGGAAATGGCGCACAGTCTGTGCAGCAGCTCAGGGAACGCCTTATGGCCGTATATATCCTTGCCATACATGGTCGTCTCCTGAGCGACAAGATTCAGCTCCCGCACGCCGGCTGCGGCCAGCGTGCGGGCATCCTTAAGCACCTGTTCCATCGGATAGCTGCGGTACTCTCCTCGGATTTTCGGGATAATACAATAGGAGCAGTGCTTATCACAGCCCTCGGCAATTTTTAAATAGCTGCTGTAACCGCCCGTCGTAATGACACGGTCCACATCCGGCATCGGAAGCTCATCAAGCCCATGGATGCACAATGGCCTCTGTCCTTCAAGGACACGCTCGATCACCGTACACAATTCGCCCCAGGCCGTCGTCCCCACAACCGCATCGACCTCCCCGATCTCATCGAGGATTTCCTGCTGATAGCGCTGCGCCAGACATCCGGCCGCAATGAGCACCCGGGCACGGCCGCTTTTTTTGTACTCTGCCATCTCAAGCAGTGTATTCACACTCTCCTCTTTGGCATCGTGAATAAAGCTGCATGTATTCACAATAATAATATCCGCCTGTGTCTCATCATCCGTCAGCGTGTAACCGCTTTTCGTCAGCATCCCAAGCATGACCTCCGAGTCCACGAGATTTTTATCGCAGCCCAGGGACACAAAGTATATATTCATAGCTCACCTCAACACCGCACTGGCTTTACGCCGGGCGGATTCCACACAATTTTTCATAAGCATCGCGATGGTCATCGGGCCTACGCCGCCGGGAACCGGCGTGATCTTTGAAGCCACCGGCGCCACATCATCAAAATCCACATCGCCGCACAGCTTATTGTCCGCATTTCTGTGAATACCAACATCAATCACAACAGCGCCGTCTTTAACATAATCGCGTGTAAAGAATTTAGGCTTTCCAATGGCACAGACGAGAATATCTGCCCGGCGGCACACTTCTTTGAGATTTTTAGTCCGGGAATGGCAGATCGTTACCGTTCCATTTTCCCTCAGTAAAAGCAGTGACATCGGTTTCCCGACAATATTGCTGCGCCCCACGACAACGCACTCCTTGCCCTCAATGGTCACATCGCTGCGCTTTAGAAGCTGGATGATCCCGGCCGGAGTACAGGAAACAAAGCCGGGCTTTCCAATACACAGCGCTCCGACACTCTGCGGATGAAATCCGTCCACATCCTTATCCGGGGAAATGGCTGCAATCACCGCATCCTCGTTGATATGGTCCGGGAGTGGAAGCTGGACGAGAATACCATCCACATCCTTATCGGCATTCAGTTCTTCAATCTTTTTAAGAAGCTCCTCCTGGGTCGTCTGCTCCGGCAGTTCACAGGAAATCGAGCGGATACCGATATATTCGCAGGCGCGCGCTTTATTGCGCACATAAACACACGATGCCGGATCCTGTCCGACCAAAATCACCGCCAGCGTCACAGTAATCCCCTGTGCTTTAAGCTGTGCCACTTCCTCTTTAAGCTCATCCTTAATCCGGGCAGAAATCGCTTTTCCGTCAATTAGCTGTGCCATGGTTCATCCCTCCATTAAAACAATCCTGTAATTTTGCCGTTCTCGTCCACATCAATACCTTCCGCTGCCGGGCGTTTTGGAAGTCCCGGCATGGTCATGATCGCTCCGGTAATGGCAACGACAAAGCCGGCGCCCGCCGATACATAGACCTCACGGATATTCACATTAAAGCCTTCCGGGCGGCCCAGCAGCTTGGCGTCATCAGACAGCGAATACTGGGTTTTGGCCATGCAGACCGGCATATAGGAAAAGCCCAGTGCTTCAATGCGGTCAAGTGCCTTAGCTGCTGCCGGTGAGAAGCTGACACTTCCGGCGCCGTAAATTTCTTTTGCGACCGTTTCAATCTTCTCACGCAAAGACAAACCATCCGCATACAGCGGTGCAAAATGACTTTCTTTTGTCTCCAACGTTTCTACAACTTTTCGGGCCAGAGCTTCGCCACCTCTGCCGCCATCCTCCCATACGCGTGCCAGCGCAAAGGAGGCTCCGCGGGATTCGCAAAATTCCTTTACATAATTTAATTCTGCCTCCGTGTCGCTGACAAAAGCATTCAGTGTGACGATCACCGGAACATGGTATTTATGAAGATTTTCGATATGCTTTTCCAGATTTACAATACCGCGTTTTAATGCCTCCACATTTTCCTGACCAAGGTCCGCCTTGGCAACACCGCCGTTATATTTTAAGGCGCGCACAGTGGCAACGAGCACAACGGCATCCGGTTTTAATCCGGACATCCGGCATTTAATATCGAAAAATTTTTCTGCGCCGAGGTCCGCGCCGAAGCCGGCCTCAGTAACAACAATATCCGCCAGCTTTAATGCCATGCGGGTCGCACGGACGCTGTTGCAGCCATGGGCGATATTGGCAAACGGCCCGCCGTG
>CASFBR010000019.1 GCA_949292795.1 uncultured Eubacteriales bacterium | reverse complement strand
TCGTTTTGCTGAAAAACAGCTTTGAACATATAATCGTTTTTCAGGGTATAGCGTATTTTCCCTGTAAAATGCATAGGATTCCCCCTTCATTGTGAACGGCATATTTTCAACAGTTCAGGGCCCTTTTTAGCGCGATCGTACAGTCTGCCCCTGTACATCAACGCTGCCATTAATGGTTAAAAACAGCATAGCATCTTTTCAGATTTACGGCAACTATCATTCATCGGCAGCAAACGACAGCATATGATCGAAAAGGATGTCCGCAGACATCCTTTTCAGTGCCATCCTTCTACAAAGTTTTTACAAAGTATGGCGGCAATCAGGGGTTTTTAAGAAGCTTTGCCTGCAGGGTATGAATGCCCTCTCCGTTAATGGAGGGTATGCCTGTGGCGGGTTCAAGGCCATAGCCGATGGTATTTTCGTCCTGGAAATACATTTCTTTCCCATCAATGACAAGACGATAGAAGTGAGCTTCGTTAAGTCCGATTTCCCGTTCAACGGCGGCGACCGTCTGTCCGTTTTGAGACCATTTATAATTTTGCTCAATTAAAATAACTTTGCCGTTTTCTACGCGCTTAACAATGCCTACATGAGAATAGGTCAAGGATTGCATCATATCGCCGGGCTTTGGCACAGATACTTCTGTAAGATAAACATCATGGCCGGGCTTAACGACCGTAGGCATTCCCCAGACGGTATTAATATCATATGTATCGACACCGTACAGTTCTTTGTAGAATTTAATAACATAGCCTGCACAGCAATATTCGCCGGTATTTGAATTACCGGTTCCCATAATATAATTCGCTTCAATGCCCTGAAATTCATCCACAGCCATTCCGTTATAGGTAATAGGAACAATTTCCTCGGCGTGAGCCGTTTGCGGGATAAGCAGAGCCAGTGCTCCGCATAACAGTGCTGCTGCAAAATATTTAATCTTCATAAAAATCCTTTCTTTTGATGGTGCTTGAAAAATTCACATAAAATTCACATTATGTAATAAAAAATTAACAACTTGTCCATAATATCATAATAATTTCAGGAAATCAAGAGGGATTTTATGGGAAAAATGGCTGCTCTGAGAAAATCACATGCGCAGCTTCCGGCGAATTTCAGGCTTTTGGGACAGCAGACTTGCCGGTGGCATGGCCGCCTGCCAGGCTTTTATTGTAAAAATCTCGTCTTGGGGGATGGATTAGAATACGAGAAACGGTGATTCGTACAATGCCGTTGTTTATTTTTGTGATATGATTATAATGAGATTATACTTATTGCACAGGAACGCAGTTTCCTGTGCAATAAAAGAGTTTGCCGCAGCTGAGTGGCCGGACTGTGATTTTTTGATGGCTGAAAATGTGTGATGCGAGGAGGTAATGAATTGAGATCGTTTATTGATGATGTATTAAAGGAACAGGGAGATAATTATATTTTGCCGTTTTTCTGGCAGCATGGTGAATCTGAGGAAGTGCTTCGGGAATACATGGGAGCAATCCATGGCTGCGGCATTGGGGCAGTATGTGTGGAGGCCAGGCCGCATCCGGATTTTGCCGGGCCGGGCTGGTGGCATGATATGGATATTATTTTAGATGAAGCAAGAAAACGGGGGATGAAGGTGTGGATTCTTGATGATGCCCACTTTCCAACAGGCTATGCCAACGGATTGCTGGCTCAAAAAGATGACCATCTGTGTAAGCAGTATATTGCCTGCAACTGTGCGGATGCTTACGGACCGGTACCGGAGGCCTCGCTTCATGTGGAGGAACTGGCGCATTACCGTCCGTCGGTCAGAGATTTTGTTAATCCTTTGTTCGCTGAAGAAAATCCGCGTAAATTTGACGATGATGAACTGCTGGCAGTCGTGGCTGCAAAGCTTGTGGAAGGCGATACAGTATCGGAGGAAACCGTTGTGCTTACCGATCAGGTGACAGACGGCTGGCTTACCTGGGATGTGCCGGAGGGCGTATGGCGTATTTTCGTTGTCTATAAAACACGCAACGGCGGCGGAAAGACTAGCTATATTAATATGCTGGATGAAGAATCGTGCCGTGTACAGATTGAGGCTGTTTATGAACCCCACTATGCACATTACAAAGATGATTTTGGCAAGACTATCGCAGGATTTTTTTCGGATGAACCGGCGGTAGGCAATGTGGGCGGTTTTGATTTTGATGAATCGATCGGCCGCAAAAAGATGCCTTTACCCTGGAATAAAGATATGGATGACATGATGGCGTGCCGTCTTGGAAATGACTGGGTCAAATATCTTCCGGCGCTCTGGACACCGATGACCGATGCTGCGGCCACAGGAAGGGCCCGTTATAGCTACATGGATGCGGTCACCGAACGGATTTCCTTAAGCTTTAGTGTTCAGCTTGGCCGGTGGTGCGCGGATCATGGTGTGGAATATATCGGGCATATTGTGGAAGATATGAACCAGCACAGCCGTCTTGGTAGCAGTATGGGACATTTCTTCAGAGCGATGAGAGGACAGCATATGTCCGGTATCGATGATATTGGCAATCAGGTATACCCTGGAGGTGAGGATAACCGGCGTCTGGACGGATTTGCCAAGGGCGGCCAGGGCGAGTTTTATCATTTTGAGCTTGGAAAGCTCGGGGCTTCCTTTGCCCATATCGATCCGAAGAAAAAGGGGCGCGCCATGTGTGAAATTTTCGGTGCCTACGGGTGGAACACCGGTGTGCGCACGATGAAATATCTGGCGGATCATTTCCTTGTACAGGGCATTAATACCTTTGTACCCCATGCCTTCTCGCCGAAGGCTTTTCCGGACCCGGACTGCCCGCCGCATTTTTATGCGCACGGCGAAAATCCTCAGTACCGGCATTTTGGAAAGCTTATGGGCTATATGAACCGTATGTGCCATCTGTTTAACCATGGGAAAGCGGTTGTTCCGGCAGCATTGCTGTATCACGGCGAAGCCGAATGGAGCGGCGGCTATATGTTTGATCAGAAGCCTGTGCGCCAGCTTCTGGAACATCAGATCGATGTGGATATTGTGCCGTCGGATGTATTTGCCCATATGGATGAATTTAATGCATTCTTTGGCCCTGCAAACGGCCTGGGTATGCCGGATGGAGCCGGCGGTAAAGAGGTATTGTCGGTCAACGGGCAGACCTACCACACACTTGTGATCCCGTATGCTCAGTTTATTACCCGGGCAGTCGCACAATTTTGTGCGGATGCCGCACGCAGAGGCTTTAAGGTGATTTTCGTGGATGCCCTTCCGGAAGGCATTTGCGATATGGAAGCAGGTGCCGAAAGTGCAGAATTAATCAGACAGCTGGATGGATGCTGCGTTGTAAAACTAAAAGAGCTTGGATGCTATATCCAGGCTGAAAAGCTTTGCGAGCTGCATGTGAGTGTGCCGTTTAGAAGACTCAGATACTATCATTATATTCAGGACGGCGCCCATATCTATATGTTTTTTAATGGGGATACGGCCAGAACATTTTCAGGTGATGTTACCGTAGCAGCCAGAGGAAAAGCAGTTGGCTATGATGCCATGGATAATCATCTTTACCGTGCAGCATCCGATGAAACGGATGACGGGACGGTGCTGCATCTTACACTTGGGCCTTCGGAGAGCACGGTGGTTATTTTTGATGATTCTGTGGATAATCCGTCCGGCTTGCTGCCTATGTGTGGACAAAGACGTATTTCAGATTCGGTTTATGTGGAAGGGCCGTGGCGTGTATCATTGTGTGCGCCAAAGGAATATCCGGATTTTAAACCATTAACATCGGTGAAAGCGCCCCTTCATGACATCGGACGGCTTTCCCGTGATTTCTCGGGCTTTATCCGTTACGAAGCGGAATTTGAAGCGCGGGCGGCAGCAGCGGTGCTAAGCATTGACAATGCCTATGAAGGCGTAGAGCTGTGGGTGAATGATTCGTATGCCGGTATGAAGCTTTGCCCGCCGTATTGCTTTGATTTAACGGGCCTGCTTAAGGATGGGAAAAATTCCATAAGAATCGAAGTGGCGACAACGCTTTACAGAAAGATCAAAGCAATGGAAGAAGGCTATAATCCTTTTGGTAATCCGGCGGCAGTACAGGAGCCTGTGGGAATAATCGGTACAGTTACCGTTGGTTATTACGGAAGGGAATAGCAATTCAGCCATGCATCTCGCGTTTTCGCTGCTGACGCAGCTGATCGCCGCATACGCGGCTAAACGCTCGATCACGGCTAAACGCCGTATGTCCGGATATAGAGAAAGACCGCAGCAAGCAAGCTTGCGCGGCTGTTCTCTATATCCAGCCGCATGGCTGAATAGTTACGGAAATGAAAAAAGCAGCCAATTCCGAACGGCTGCTTTTTTCTTTGGAGAAGGTATTTTTTGTTCTTATGGGGTGTAACAAAAAACTATATAATGTATTGGGGGGGTTTACGGTTATTATAATACCATGAGCGCCAAAATAAGTGTCAACAAAGATGAAAAAAATTGCAGATACTTTCTATACAAAATGCAGCGGAGGATTTATAGCAGTTTCTTTTTGGTTTGAGCTAAAATAGACAAAAAAATATGAAAAAATGAAGATTTTATTGGATAAGCACTTTGGAGCCTGGTGCCGGACGCCTGTGTATATGTGAAAGGTGATTGCCTGAAGATGGTTTTGGGAGTACAATAATATATACAGTGACAGAAAAGAGGTTGAAGAGATGATGACAAAAGAACAGCAAAAAGCATATATGCTGAAAATACTTGAGACGATCGTAAATATTCCAAGTCCGTCAGGCTATACACGGGAGGTCATGGATTTCCTTACAAAAGAAGCCTGGTCTATGGGTTATCCCACAGAGCGTACCAGCAAAGGCGGACTGATCATTACTGTTACAGGGAAAAGCCCGGATGTCCTTGGCATTGGCGCACATGCAGATACGCTTGGGGCGATGGTGCGTTCTGTGACAAAGGATGGTTATTTAAAGATCGTACCTGTGGGCGGTTATATGATGTCTACGATTGAAGGTGAATATTGTAAAATACATTGCCGAAGAAACGGGAAAACGTATACGGGGACGGTTTTGACGACAAAGCCCTCGGTTCATGTGTACGATGATTGCCGCACACAGGAGCGGGTGCCGGAAAATATGCAGGTGCGTATTGATGAGATCGTGGAAAATGATGTTCAGGTGGAAGCGCTTGGCATTGGAGCCGGGGATTTTATCAGCTTTGCGCCGCGCTTTGAACATACCCCAAGCGGTTTTATTAAATCCCGCCATCTGGATGATAAGGCCAGTGTTGCTGTGGTAATGACTCTTTTAAAATATTTGAACGAAACAAAGCAGCAGCCGGACCGAACATTGAAGATTATTTTTACAAATTATGAAGAAATCGGGCATGGCGCAAGCTTTCTTCCAGGTGACATCGGAGAGTTTCTGGCAGTGGATATGGGCGCCGTAGGCGATGACCTTACCGGGGATGAGACAAAGGTTTCCATCTGTGCCATGGATTCGTCCGGGCCATACGACTACGATATGACCAACCGCCTGATTCATATTGCCGATGAGCGGGGACTGGCCTATGCGGTTGATATTTTTCCGCATTATGGCTCGGATGTATCCGCAGCGCTCAGAGGCGGAAATAATATCCGCGGTGCGTTAATCGGGCAGGGCGTCCATGCGTCTCATGGAATGGAACGTACCCACGAGCAGGGTATGGTACAGACATTAGAGCTTCTTAAGGGCTTTGTCGGTGTCTGACGGAGGAATAAAGGATGGTCAGAGCAGTAATTTTTGATATGGACGGCGTTTTGATCGATACGGAGAAATACCTGGTGAAATACTGGGTGCAGGCCGGACAGGAATTTGGTTTTGATATGAAACGGGAGCATGGATTGATGATCCGAAGCCTGGCGGCAAAATATGCCGGGCCGTTGCTGCAAAGTATTTTCGGAGAAAATTTTGACTACCCGGCGGTACGCCGCCGCCGGAAGGAGCTTATGGCGCAGCAGCTTAAAAAGACAGGGATTGAGAAAAAGCCCTTTGTGGATGAGGCGCTTGAGGCGCTTAAGGCTATGGGGATCAAAACTGCGGTGGCCACGGCTACGGATATGCAAAGAGCCGGAAGCTATCTTAAACAGATCGGAATTTATGATAAGTTTGACCGGGTCATCTGTGCGGACATGGTGGAAAACGGAAAGCCTCAGCCAGATATTTATGAGTATGCCTGCCGCCAGATCAAAGAAGCGCCGGAAAACTGCGTTGCTGTGGAGGATTCGCCCAATGGGGTGCTTTCTGCGGCACGGGCGGGACTGCAAACCGTGATGGTGCCGGACCTGACAGAGCCGGACGATCAGACGCGCCGGCTCTTGTGTGCCTGCATCCCCGATCTGAGTGCGCTTCCGGGGCTGATCAGGAAAATGAATGTACCGATGTGCGTGTGTCAAGAAAAATAAAAAAGAAAAAAGCAGCCAATTCCGAACAGCTGCTTTTTTCTTTGGAGAAGGTATTTTTTGTTTCATATGGGGTGTAACAAAAAACTATATATAATGTATTGGGGGGGTTTACGGTTATTATAATACCGAATCTCATGCCAAAAGTGTTCACAAAAAATAAAAAAATGAAAAAAATTTTTTGTGCAAACCGTGAACCGACAGGTTTTCAGTCTTTTTTTGGACACTTTTTTTGTATAAAATATTTCATTGAATCCGGGAAATCCCTTTTGTTTTGGGCAATTACACAGGTTTTGAGGCGGTTTTCCACATGATCCGGAATTTAAAAATATACATAATCAGCGTAAATACCATAATCGCCCCGCAGATCAGGATCAGTATATTAGCTGCGGTCACAGGCATTTTTGGGAATAAAAGCAGCAGAAGCATGACGATAAAGGAAGCGGCGGTGCACAGCTTGCCAAACCACATGGCACCGTCCAGCTTTGTCTTTTTTACCTTCAGGGTAATCAGTCCCATAATACCCATAAAGCCTTCCTTGACGATGTAAAGTCCTACAAGAAGCCACAGCCATGAAAAGCGGGTGGTCATGCAGAGAAAGACAACGCCGAGCGTCAGCTTATCTGCCAGAGGGTCGAGAAATTTCCCGAGTTCCGTGACCATGTGATAATAGCGGGCGACAGGCCCGTCAAAGACATCGGTTAAGGCAGACAGCGCAAGAAACATCACGGCCATAATGTATTGTGGCCGTGAACGGGCTGTAAGATAGGTAAAGGCAAAAACCGGGATCAGGATCAGCCGGAAATAGCCCATGAGATTGGGGATGTTCAATGCGTCTTTTAATGTAACTTTCATGGAGGGACCTCCTTCTTTAAGGGTGACGTGCCGTTTGGCAGAATGTACGGTACTGCTTCGGGGTCATCTGATAGTACTGTTTAAAAATCTTACCGAAATAGCTGCTGCTGTTAAAGCCGGTTTCCATGGCAATATCCACGATACTCTGTCTGGTCGATGTGAGAAGCTCCATTGCTTTTTGCAGCCGGAAGCTGTTCAGGTAGTCGATGGGGCTGATGCCGAGACTGTTTTTAAAAAGCCGGTAACATTCCCGCTCACTGATAGGAATCTGTGCTGCAATCCTGGCAATGCTCAGCCGTTCACTGTAATGGGACTGAATAAAGATAAGGAGCTGTTTGATCCGCTCATTGTCCGGAGGCACAGTGTCGGCATTATGTGATCTTTTCTTTAAGGCCCAGTCATAAACCGTTTCCCACATCCCGGAAAACAGGCTGCGCAGCCGCAGCTCATAAAATGGGCCGCCCTGGCTGCTGATTTGGGAGGCTTCCTTAAGCTGATCAAGAAATTGGCGGGACTGTGCGCAGCTGCGGTAGAGCGGATAGGCATCCAGCAGGCGCGTTTCCTGGACAGGGGTGATATATTTCAGGTCAAATACGCTGCCCGGAGCTCCGGAAAGGAAGGTTTTGTCAAAAAAATGAGACGAAATCTGTGCGTTTTCTGTGGGATTTAAAGGGTGAAGGTAATGCAGGACACCGGAGTTAATAAAAATACCGTCACCTTCACGGAGCACATATTCGCTGAGACTTGTCTTATAGAGTACGCCTCCGCCAAGTACGCAGCCAAACTCAAATTCATCATGCCAGTGCCAGGGAATATCGCCGCAGAAGCTGCCCTTTGGCCCGGGGGTATAAAAGCTGTACGATAACAGTGTGCTGCGGAAGCGGATGGTTTCTTTTTGATGATCATCCATATGGATGGGAAGCAGCTGCATAAAAGGTCCTCCCTTGCTAAAGCTGCCGGATGGCAGGATTGTTATATTTTCTGGCAGTATGTGCCTATCATTTAAACGTTATTTGCGGTATGATTGTTTTATAATTTATTATAGTCGTAATCAATAAGACAAGTCAAGGAGGCGCTGTTAATGATTTATTATGTATCTGAGAAAACGACACCGGGCGGCTGGGGAACAAAAGAGCATCCCTTTAAGACGATCAGCGAAGCGGCAGCTATCGCGAAGCCTGGCGATGAGGTCATCGTAGCACCTGGGATTTACCGGGAAAATGTCAATCCGGCCTGTGGAGGAACCGATGAGGGGCATCGTATCACTTACCGGTCAGAGAAGCCGCTGGCCGCAGTAATCACGGGGGCAGAGCCCATAACATGCTGGCAGCATGTAGAAGGTCATGTGTGGATGGCAAAAATACCGAACACTTTGTTTGGCGATTACAATCCGTATACGACCGTGATTGCCGGGGACTGGTATTTTTCTCCGGTTCCGGTACATACCGGGGAGGTATATCTGAACGGAAAGTCGATGTACGAATCACCGTCGCTTGAAGCGATCAAAGCTCCGGCTGCGGATTATCATTCCTGGGACCCGGAAGGGACGCTTTACCGCTGGTATACACAGCAGGCAGGCGCTTTTACGGAAATTTATGCGAATTTTCAGGGGGCAGACCCGAATCGGGAAAATGTGGAGATCAATGTCCGCCGGAATTGTTTTTATCCGCAAAAGACCGGCGTGGGCTATATCACACTTTCAGGCTTTACAATCCGGCAGGCCGCAACGACATGGGCGCCGCCGACCGCTTACCAGGAAGGCATGGTAGGGCCGCACTGGTCAAAGGGCTGGATTATTGAAAATTGTGAAATTTCGGATTCCAAGTGCAGCGGCATATCTCTTGGAAAATATCTGCAGCCGGAAAATGAGAATAAATGGACGACGCGGCTTTATAAAGATGGTACTCAGACAGAGCGCGACGCCATCTGCCAGGCACAGCGGGAAGGCTGGACAAAGGAAAATATCGGCTCACATATTATCCGGGGGTGTAATATCCACGACTGCGGCCAGACGGGCATTGTAGGCCATCTGGGCGGCGTTTTTTCGATTATCGAGGATAATCATATCCATCATATTAACAATAAGCAGGACCTGGCCGGAGCGGAGATCGGCGGTATTAAGATGCATGCAGCCATAGATGTCATCATCCGCAGAAATCATTTTCATCATTGTACCCGGGGACTGTGGCTGGACTGGCAGGCGCAGGGTACCCGTGTGACCGCCAATCTGTTCCACGACAATGTACCGCCGGAAGGCACGCAGATTTCCAATGGACTGGCGCTGGGCGAGGATATTTTTATTGAAGTATCGCATGGCCCGACACTGGTGGATAATAATCTGCTGCTTTCGGACTGCGCTTGCCGTTTAAGTACACAGGGACTAGCCTTTGTGCACAATCTTATTGCCGGCTCCTTTACATGGGTTGGTCAGGGAACCGATAACGGCGCCAGTGTACTGCCATCGCCGCGCTACACGCCTTACCATGTACCCCACCGCACAGAGATTGCCGGATTCATGACGATCCTTCACGGCGATGCCCGTTTTTACAATAACATTTTTGTACAAAAGAAGCTGCGCAGTGATCTGAAGGATTATATTTGTGAAAATCATATGGATGGCTTAAGCCTCTATAATATGCTCTGCGGTACAAAGCCTTATGACGGCTATCCGGATGCGCAAACCTATTTTGGACAGTTTACCTATGAAAAAGTGACCGATCATACCGGAAAAGATTTTTATTATGACCATCTTCCGGTATATACGGGAGGCAATGTGTATTTCAATGGCGCTGCGCCCTGTGACAGTGAGAAGGATGCTGTAATCGATACAAAACATGATGTGACATTATCCCTTGCGGAAGAAAATGGCACATGGACACTGTCAACGAATCTTTACGAGGTTTTGCCGCACACATCAGCTGTGCTCGTGGATACCGGACGGCTTGGGGAGGCATTTGAGCCGGAACAGAAATTTGAGCAGCCGGACGGCTCGCCGATTGTTTTTGATGTCGATTATTTTGGGAACAGAAGGGATATTTGCCGGATGATCCCCGGCCCGTTTGCCTGCTGCGAGTGTGTCGGCGGCGCCGTCGTTGCCGAAGCATAATCGTTGGCAGCTAACCGCCGCATACGCGGCTAAACGCTCGATCACGGCTAAGCGCCGTATGTCCGGATATGTCGAAAGACCGCCACAAGCAAGCTTGCGCAGCTTTCACCATATCCGTCCGCATGGCTGAATAGTTACAAAATATTTATGAAATCCAAATGCTTTCTTAAAATATTTATTAAATAAAAGGGGTATCCTATATAAAAAGATAAATGCGGGAAAGGATATGGATGTAAATGCGGACAGGAATGATTGTGCTTCGGGCTGTTTTTATCGGCCTGGCGATGATTTTCGGGATTTTCTGGCTTGTATGGATGTTCGATATAAATGCGTATACAAAGCTTCAGATTTTGTGGGGGCCTGTGGATATGACGGTGATCCGCAGAGCTTTAGGGGGCGCTGTGGTTTTGTGTCTTTGCGGGTTTACAGCGACATTACATGTTATGAAACGGCGCTTTAGGATGGCGCTTATCGCGGCCATTATAGTTGTTTATGCCGCTGTGGTTCTGGCTGTGTCGTTGGCCGCTTTGAAACCGGAATATTTTACCTTCCAAAATGGAAGCCGGGAGCTGGTAGTTTTAGAGGAACACCGAGAAAACCGGTATCAGGCCGTATTTTATGAGCGTAAAAGCCCGGCGATTGTGGAATATCTCGGAAACATGGATTACTACGGCGACCGCTCGGTATTTGAGACCGGCGACTGTAATATTGTCTGGCAGGATAATGGACAGGTGATCGTTAAGGTTCGCGCTCAGTTTGCCGGCACCAATGAGGATAGCAAAGCTGCGTCAGAGCTTTCGGAGGCTAAAAATACTGACGTATTTTGGAACCGCTCAAATATGCCGGAAGGCCGGGAGACAAAAGAGCAGATTTTTTATGTGGAAGGGCAGTGAAAACGCTGCGGGAACCAAATATCCCGATATTTACACCAGGATATTCAGTGGTTTACTGGCGTACACCGGGGATATTCGGTGGCTTACTGGCTTATACCGGATATTCGGAGCTTACTGACTTACACCGGGATATTCGGTGGCTTACTGGCGTACACCGGGATAATTTGGCGGCTCAGTACAGGAAAGCTCAGGGCCTTTATAGCACAGCTCGATGGCGATGACCTCGTGGACCGCGGCTGTTTCGTGCAGATGCAGCGTGTTATGGCGTGCCTGTATAAGCTCTGTTGTGATTTCTGGCTGGCAGATCCCTTTTAAATATTGGATGTCACGGACATCAAGCGGCTCAAGAGCTTTTAAATGCTGCCACTGGTTCAGAAGATTTCCGCAGTCCGGCCCAAGTGTGCGGCGTTTTAAAAGATAGGTTCCGTTTGGTACATGATTTAAGATTATATCAAAGGCCGCGGCAGCTTCCGGGATAAAAAGAGTGTCCAGAAGCGTGCCGCTGATGCTGTTTTCGGGATAGGCCCAAATGTCCTCGATAAATTGTCCCGGATGGCTTAGGATAATGGAAAAACCATTCTCCACAGCAGCAATCTGACTGCCGGATGTGCGTTTGAGCAGGCGGCTGCCGGAGGGCAGAGCGGTAAACTGCATGGCGTAGAATACAGGCTTAAAAATGCCGTTTCGGGTCATCAGTCCGCTGGCGCCGGATAGAGTCGGGGCCTGATCATATGTTCTGGCAGTGAGATCATTTCCCATATAATAGGCAGCCATATCGACCGAATCGGATAAAGACAGCATGTAATGTACCAGCAGCGCTGCTTTATGGCAGGAATCATTGAAAAAATTACAATTTGAAAGGCTCATATTCCATTCGGTGATATAAACCGGAAGCTCGTGTCCAAAATACTTTTTGGACAGAGCTTTGACCTGACTGCAGGTGCTGTTGATGTGAGCCGTACCGGTGATCCATGAGGTCATCCAGTGCGGGGCGAGGCTCAAATCACGTCCGCTGTAAGGGAAATAGGAGAAGCTTAAAAAATCCGGCGGCGTCGGCAATGCGGACCAGGCTTTTAAAATGCTGTCCACATCAAAATCGATGAGCGCCAGCCCGCAGCCGCCCATTTTAGCCTCTGGGATGATGGATTTCAGACAATGGGCGATGCGTTCATACTTTTTCTGAAAATGATAAATTTCCGTATCCGGGTCTGGCAAATGGCTGTAATCATACCAGTATTCAAAAAGCCACTGCTGTACACCGGCTCCGTAACGGTGCTTCAGGTGGAGAAAAAAGGCTTCAAGAATCTGCAGTTCTTCATCCGGATCAAGAAAAAAGGGTTCCCTGTCCTCATAGAGAAGGACTTCATAAATATTTTTTTTGACGATCCTGGGCTTTGCGGCCAGCTCGATCATGGGAAGCAGGCCATTTTGCAGGATCAGGTCAAAAAGCTCGTCGAGCTGGTCGAAGTTCAGATGCTTTGTGTCGTGGCCGCTGCGATAATCCATATCCGGCGAAAAAATATTATAAATGCGCGCATAGGTAAAGTGACAGGCGTTTGCGAGCTTTTCAAAAAATGCGCGGAATTTGCGCTGCTTAAAATCCGATGCCATACCCATGTTTACAGCCATAAGCCAGGGGGAAGCTGCGCCATCGGCCGGCGTCCCGGGCTCCGACGCATCGGCAGAAAGTACGGCTGCGGGGCTTTGAGGCTGCGGCTGAATCTTGTGGAGGGGCGTATCTAACGGAAGCGTTTTGGGTGCAAAAACGGTATCCGCAAGGGGCGGCTGCTGACGGCGGTATTGTCCCGGAGTCATGTGGAAAGCATCACGGAAAGCACGGTTAAAGGCCGGAGCGCTGGAAAATCCATGGTCAAGGGCAATGTCCGTGACCTTGCGGGAAGTTTCTGTGAGTGCTTTTTTAGCTGCGGATAAACGGATATTTTTCAGATAAACTTCAAAATGAACGCCGGTGTATTTTTTGATGGCCCGGGACAGAGACGCATCGGACATTTTGACAGACCGGGCAAGCTGGTGGAGCGTCAGTTCCTGGCGCCAGTTATTTTGTATAAAATGAAGTGCCTTCTGGACGGGTTTGGGGAGCGCATCCCAGCCTTCGGGCTTTGAAAAGCAGATCAGGGGCTGCAGCGCATCCATGATCTGAAAAAAATACATATAAGTCCGGATTGGCGTCAGAGATTTATTTTTGATCATATCCACGGCCAGACGGTGACAAAGCTCTGCCAGCGCCCTTTGTGCCGCTTCAGTTTCCGGAGCACCCGGCGGTAAAAGCTGCCAGGCCGGGCTTAAGCTTATGCCATCCGGGGATGATGAGAAGGCAGCGGCCGCAACGGATGAACACATATCTGCGGAAGCGAATATGCGGTCTATGAGGGCGGCGGAAATGCGTATGATAACGGTCGTGGTATATTCCCGGGCTTGATTGGACGGACGGATGTTCCAGCAGGTTCCCGGAGGGAGAATGGCAGCGCTGTGACCGGAAAGCTGCCATGCTTTCTGGTCACAGCATAGACGGATGTTTCCCTGAACGCAGGAAATAATCGTGAGTGTGTTATTTTCTAAAGTACCCTTTAAATGATTGCGTGCAATTTCAATATGAAAATGGCTGTTCAGCTCTGCCGGGGAAAGCTGTGCAAAAAACGGTGTCATCATTGTATCACCTGACCTTCATATGGTATATATCATAAGTTTAGTTTATCACAGATTGAAAGAAAAGATAATAGAAATTATAATTTCTTTCATTTCAGGCAGAAAAAAGAGTGACGTGAAAAAAACGATTAAAAAAACCGGTAAATCTGAATAATAAGGAAAGCTTTTTGGAAAAAACCGGTGTAAAATAAAGGTACATGGAGCGCTCAGATATAGAAAACTGGAAATATAAAAGCTTGAAAATACGAAAGCCTGGAATGGAGGATATACAATGCAGACGAAAAAAGAAGCGATGCTTGCCATCTATCGCGGAGAAATGCCGGAGTTTATCCCGGCAGAAACACAGTGCACCGCCGGAGTCGTTTTCCCCGGAGATCGCTATTTTGGAGAAAATGTGACCGGAGATGACTGGTGGGGTGTTAACTGGACACAGCTTGGGCCGGACCCGGGACTGGACGGCAGCATGGTATCAAAAGGATTTATGCTGTTTGAGGATATGGAAGAATGGAGAGCGCATGTGCATTTCCCTGATCTTGACGCGCTGCCGGCGCGCCAGATATTGTCCGGAATGGCTCAGGGACTTGACCGTGAGAATAATGCGACTCATGTGCTGATGCTTTCCGGCGCTTTTGAGCGCATGAACGAGATGGTAGGCATGGAAAATGCTCTCTGTGCTTTTTATGAATGTCCGGAAGCTGTGGCGGACTTTTTTGAGGCAATGTGTGACTATAAACTGAAATGCATTGATATTGCCTGGGAAACCGTACATCCGGATATTATCCATATGCATGACGACTGGGGGACCAACACGAATATGTTCTTCTCGCCGGAGTTGTGGCGGGAATTTATTAAGCCACTTGAGGCACGCTATGCCCGCCGCATCCATGAGCTTGGAATGATTTATGAGCATCATTCCTGCGGATATATTACTCAGATCATCCCTGACCTTGTGGAAATCGGCGTGGACTGCATCAATCCGCTGAATGCCTGCAATGATATGGAGATGATCAAAAAAGAGTACGGCGGCCGTATTACGCTTAAGGGCGGTGTGGATAATCAGAAAATTGATGCGCCCGGCTGCACGGAGGAAGAAATACGAAAGGAAGCCCGGCGTGTGATGGACGCCTATGCACCCGGAGGCCGCTATATCCCCGCCTACATTTATTCAAACGCCAGAGCCCGGGATATTTTTAACGATGAAGTTGAGCGCTATGGCTCAGTAATATATAAATAGAGGAGTTGTTGTTTATGGAAGCGGCAAAAATAAAGGAATGTAAAGAAAAGGCAAAGGCACTGGTCGATCAGATGACCTTAGAAGAGGCGGCATCTCAGCTTCGCTTTGATGCTCCGGCGATCCCGCGTCTTGGAATCCCGGCCTATAACTGGTGGAACGAAGCGCTTCACGGCGTTGCGCGGGCCGGGGCGGCGACGGTATTTCCCCAGGCGATCGCTTTGGCGGCTATGTTTGATACAAAAGGACTGGAGGCCATTGCAGATATTATTTCCACAGAAGCGCGGGCAAAATACAATGCCGCTTCCTCGGAGGGTGACCGGGGAATTTATAAGGGGCTGACAATGTGGTCGCCAAATATAAATATTTTCCGTGATCCCAGGTGGGGCAGGGGCCATGAAACCTACGGGGAGGACCCGTATCTGACCGCATCTCTTGGCAAGGCATTTATACGCGGGCTTCAGGGGGATGGCCCTTATATGAAAGCGGCTGCCTGCGCAAAGCATTTTGCGGTGCATTCAGGGCCGGAAAGTCTGCGGCACGAGTTTGACGCGCAGGTATCTCAAAAAGACCTTTGGGAAACCTATCTGCCGGCATTTGAAGCGGCAGTAACAGAGGCCGGTGTGGAAGCGGTCATGGGCGCCTATAACCGGACGAATGGGGAACCATGCTGCGGAAGTCAAACGCTGCTGGCGGATATTCTGCGGGGGAAATGGCACTTTGACGGTCATGTTGTTTCGGATTGCTTTGCGCTGGCAGATTTTCACGAGCATCATATGGTTACAAAAACAGCAACCGAGTCGGCGGCTCTGGCGCTGAACAGCGGATGTGATCTAAACTGTGGAGTGACCTATCTTTATGTACTTAAGGCATATAAAGAGGGGCTTGTCAGCGAGGAAGCGATCCGTCAGGCTGCGGTGCGCCTGTTTACGACGCGGTATAAGCTTGGGCTTTTTGATGAGAGCTGTGACTATCATAAAATTCCGATGGAAGCCAATGATACGATGCAGCATCGTCAGGCTGCAAGGGCGGCTGCGGCTAAGAGTATGGTACTTCTTGAGAACAACGGAATTTTGCCTCTGGATGCGGCGTCATTGTCTGCTGTGGCTGTGATCGGGCCAGTGGCGGATTCGCGCAAGGTGCTGGAGGGTAATTATAATGGAACGTCATCTCATTATGTGACGCTTCTGGATGGTATACGGGAGGTCTGCGAGGCAAATCATCTTCATCTTTATTATTCCCCGGGCGGCCTGCTGAATAATCCGTCCAATGAGTACGAGGCAATGGCAGAGAACCGCATCGGAGAAGTGCGCGCAGCCGCACGCCGAAGTGATGTTGTATTTCTGTGTGTTGGCCTTGACCCGACAATGGAAGGCGAAGAAGGGAACGAAACGACCGATGGTTTTGGAGATAAACAGCGTCTTAGTCTTTCAGACCCTCAAAAGGAAATGTGTGACGCTGTATTTGCCATGGGAAAGCCGGTCATTTTGCTTGTCACCGGCGGAAGCTCCATTGACATCAGCCCTTATAATAAAATGGCAGCAGCCGTATTGTATACATGGTACAGCGGCGAGGAAGGCGGACATGCAGCCGCAGATATTCTTTTCGGGAATACCTCTCCGTCAGGAAGGCTCCCGATAACGATTTATTCAGAAAGCAATACATTGCCGGAATTTACGGATTACGCGATGAAGGGCCGAACATACCGCTATATGACTGAAAAGCCGCTGTATAGCTTTGGCTACGGGCTGTCCTACACAGCCTTTACATTTGGAAAGGAAACGGCATGGCTGCAGGATGAAGGGGTGGGGTGCGCATTTGAGCTTGCCAATACCGGAGACTATAACAGCGATACGATCATTCAGGCATATATTCGTTATGAAGGAGAGGCGTTTGAAAAGCCGGTATGCAGCCTGAAATACTTTGACCGGATCCATCTGGACGCGGGCCAGAGCTGCCGCTATGAATTTTTCCTGCCAAAAGAGCGCTTTGAAAGCGTGCTGGAGGATGGCACGCGCGCGCTTTTGCCGGGAAAATATACGATCCTGATCTCAGAACGCGGGCCTGCGAGAGCTGCGGTGCGCCTGAGTGTGGAAATGTAGAAGGATATTTTACAGTACATAAAAGCCGGCCTTCAATCGTTGTTAAATCAAATTCAAGTATTGTGAGGGTGTAAAAATTACAGCGGAGAAGTCTTTTTATAGTAATCCTCGGAAGCATTATTTCTTCCGGGGATAAAGCGTATCATTTTCGTGGCAAATTTCGTGGCAAGATTTTTAAAAACTGCGGATTATAGTTTATAATTCCCGGTTATAATCCAGCAAAACAAAAACGCCGGAAATCCTTGATTTTACTGGATTCCCGGCATTTTTATGTTATCTTCTGGATAAAAAAATAATGCAGAAGATGGGAGTTGAACCCACACGCCCTTGCGAGCACTAGAACCTGAATCTAGCGCGTCTGCCATTCCGCCACTTCTGCATGAATCTATAATACCACATTTTTGGAAAAATGCAACCCCTAATTTTTAAAATTATTCAAAAAATATGAAAAATTGATAATTATTCGCTGCAATGTGGCTGACGATGCCGCTTTTTCTTCTGTCGGATTGTTTCGTGAAGCCTTTCTGTTTTTGAAATTATTAGATTTAATAGGGAAAAATAGAGCAAAATGAAGTATAATAAAATTGCAGCGGCAGCGCAAAGCCCTGTACAGGACAGCGCGGCATATCGCTGTATCGCAGTATTGTATCGCTTTTGGAAAGGGGATTGTTACAATGAATGAAGCCGTAAAAGCTATTATTGAACGCAGCAGCTGTAATCAGTTTAAACCAGAGCATCTTAAAAAAGAAGAAATCGATCTGATCGTGAAGGCCGGCCTTGCAGCGCCTTCAGGCATGAACCGTCAGCCGCAACGATTTGTTGTGGTACAGAATCCGGAGGTTGTTAAAAAGCTGTCCGCTATGAATGCCGCTGTTATGGGACGTGACGGGGATCCGTTTTATGGTGCGCCGGATGTGATCATTGTGCTCGTGGAAAAAAGCAGCTCGACATATGTTCAGGATGGCAGCCTTGCTTTGGGAAATATGCTTAACGCAGCCTATGCTATGGGCCTTGGCGGCCGCTGGATCAACCGTGCCAAGGAAATGTTTGAAAGCGCAGAAGGCAAAGCGCTTCTTAAAGAATGGGGTGTTGAAGGCGATCTGGAAGGCATTGGATGCTGTATTTTAGGTTATCCGGATATGACCCTTGAGCCGAAGGAGAAGATACCAGGAAGAGTATATTATGTAGATTAAGCGCCTGTAACTGTTAGGCGGTTATACATCGTCTATAAAGTGATAGCTATCGTACATATAAATTACTGAGTATAAAATATCGAAGTGAAAAATGCCAGGCAGTGGTGACCCGCTGTACTGGCATTTTTTCAGTAGGAATAGGATAGATATATAGCAATACATTCCTGAGCGGTTTATGTGTCCGGCCCTTGCCTTTAGAGAAAAAATATTGTATCATTTACATTTAGTTAAATCTTATTGCTAACAGTGTTTTACATTTAATTAAAGTTTATCGCTAACAGTGTTTTTGGACATTTTCGTGTGACCGTTTAAAACAGCAGGGGGAAAACGATTCAGCCATGCATCTCGCGTTTGCGCTGCTGGGGCAGCTAACCGCCGCATACGCGGCTAAACGCTCGATCACGGCTAAGCGCCGTATGTTCGCAGAGCCAAAATTACCTCTGCAAGTAAACTTGCGCGGTCTTTTGCCTCTGCGGACGCATGGCTGAATAGTTACGCGGTATATTGTGTTATAAAGGAGCGGATGGATATTGACAGCGACAACACCAGGAAAATTATATTTATGTGCCACACCGATTGGAAATCTGGATGATATAACCTTTCGTGTGCTGGAAACATTAAAAAATGTTGATCTTATTGCGGCGGAGGATACCCGTCACAGCATTAAGCTGCTGAATCATTTTGAGATAAAGACACCGATGACCAGCTATCATGAATTTAATAAAATAGAGAAAGCGGAATACCTTGTAGGGCTGATGATGGCCGGAACGAACGTGGCTTTGATTACCGACGCCGGAACGCCGGGAATTTCCGACCCCGGAGAAGAGCTTGTGAAATTTTGCCTGGAGGCGGGAATTGAGGTGACATCTCTGCCCGGACCGGCGGCCTGCATCACAGCGCTTACGATGTCCGGCCTGAGCACGCGGCGCTTTTGCTTTGAAGGCTTCCTTCCGGCAGATAAAAAGGAACGGGCGGTTGTTTTGGATCGGCTGAAAACAGAGACGCGCACGACGGTCATGTATGAGGCGCCCCACCGTCTTGTTAAAACACTGGAGCTTTTGCGGCCGGTTCTTGAAAACCGTAAGATCGTTTTTTGCAAGGAGCTGACAAAAAAATATGAGAAACGCATGGCAATGACGGCCGAGCAGGCGCTGGACTTTTATAGAAATAATGAGCCGCGGGGCGAGTATGTGCTTGTTGTGGAAGGACTTGATCCAAAGGCGCTCGTACACGCCCGGCAGGCGGAGTGGGAACGTATGAGCGTATCTGAGCATGTCCGGATGTATATGGATCAGGGCATGAGCAAGAAAGAGGCCATGAAAAAGGCAGCCGCAGACCGGGGGATCGGAAAGCGGGAAATTTATCAGGCACTTTTGAATGAGGACAAATAAATATGTAACGAGTTTTTCGGGAATATAAATATTATAAATGTAACGAGTAAATGTAACGAGCTTTTCCAGAAATATAAAAACTCCCCCTTAAGTAGATTTGATTATTTGCCTTGTCTACTTAAGAGGGACCATATCAAAAATCCTGCCAGGGAGCTTTTTCATTACAGAAACTGCGTTTCTGTGCAATGAAAAAGCTTCACTTGGGATGCGCGCGCGCGATAAGAAAATTATCGCTAAAGCGGCTGCGTCTAGCGCTTAAGTTCCGCAGGCGGAACTCTTTGTTTGGACACATCCGGAGAGCGTCCGCCATGCAGACGGAGGATGCCATGCAGACGGAGGATGCCATGCGGACGGAGGCTGCGGTGCAGTCCGGGATGCTTTATTGTGCCGTGCGGCTGGCGGCTACCTGTTCCTCTAACGGCCGCACATCTTTTTTATATGTGATGCGTAAAAAGATGGCGCACATTGCAGCGGAAGCGACCTCTGCGATCGGGAAGCACCACCAGACATTATTTAAATTCCCTGTGAGGGCCAGCAGGTAGGCCACCGGAAGCAGAACGATGAGCTGGCGTACCAGAGATACCCAGAGACTGAAAAATCCATGGGACAGTGCCTGAAACATCGATGATGAAACGATACAAAAGCCCGCCACAAGGAAATGCACAGCGATGATGCGCAGTGCAGGGATGCCGATGGAGAGCATCGTTTCTGAGGCGGAAAAGATCATTAAAAGCTGACCGGTAAATAATTCAAAAACGATCAGTCCGATGATCATAATACTGACCGCGTAAATGATGCTTAATTTTAATGTTTTCATCATGCGGTCCGGTTTTTTTGCGCCGTAATTGTAGGCAATGATCGGAACCATACCGTTGTTCATACCAAACAGAGGCATAAATACGAAGCTTTGGAGCTTGTAGTATACACCGAAAACGGCGGTGGCTGTCGTGGAAAAGGCAATGAGTATTTTATTCATGCCAAACGTTGTGACAGAGCCGATAGCGGCCATGATAATCGACGGAACACCTACAAGATAGATATTTTTGATAATTGTTCCGTTGGGGCGGAAGCCCTTCAGTGAAATATGGATTTCCTTATTCTTTTTGATATTAATAACAATACCCATGATGGCCGCAACGATCTGTCCGAATACAGTGGCAATGGCTGCGCCGGCGATGCCCATTTTAGGAAATCCGAGCAGGCCGAAAATCAAGATCGGGTCAAAAATGATGTTGATGATCGCGCCGGTTCCCTGGGTAATCATTGTGTAAAAGGTTTTTCCTGTGGCCTGGAGCAGCCGTTCAGTGGTAATCTGGAAAAAGCTGCCGAAGGAAAATACCATGCAGATAGTCAGGTAAGTCGTTCCGCCATCGACAATTTCAGCGACATCCGTCTGTGCGAGAAAAAACTGCCGGGAAAAGAGCAGTCCGGCAATGGCAAACACAACATAGCTGCATACCGTCAAAAAAATCGCATTGGCGGCTGTGTTATTGGCCTTCCGGAAGTCCTTTTCGCCGAGACTTTTAGACAGAAGAGCATTAATACCAACGCCTGTACCGGTGGAGACGGCCAGCATGAGATTTTGCGCGGGAAATGCCAGAGATACCGCTGTCAGGGCATTTTCATTAAGCATAGCGACAAACATGCTGTCAACGATATTGTAAAGGGCCTGAACAAGCATTGAGATCATGATCGGCACAGACATCGTCAGCAGCAGACGGTTGACGGGCATGACGCCCATTTTATTTTCTTCCATAAATTCCTCCCCTTTATCAGTAGTTTTGATTTTACCATCCGTATTCATTATATCGATTGATTTTTACAGTGTCAACGCTGCCTGGCGTGCTTTCTGGATTAGAAATCATGAAATAGCGTATGTCCGGATTGTTACCGGAAAAGGGTGATTGAGAGTTTTGGGCTTATATGGTAAAATACAAAAAAGGAGACGGTGCGGCAGCAGCCGGAAGGAGGCCAGATATGGACAGTTACGGGAAGCTCAATGAAGTTTTGGTGGAATTATTTAATGAGACATTAGACATTGAGCGCAGGTATGTAGAAAAAGGGGACTTTAAGGATATTTCAGTGAATGATATGCATATTCTGGACGCTGTCGGAATTAAGGGAGAAAAGAGCATGTCATCTATTGCCAGGCTTGTCGGAGTTACTGTCGGTACGCTGACCATTGCGATGAACAGCCTTGTTAAGAAAGGCTATGTCATGCGGTCAAGAAGCGAAAAAGACCGCCGGGTCGTTTTAGTGACACTGTCTGAAAAGGGAAGGCAGGCCTATCAATATCATCAGCAGTTCCATATGAAGATTTTACAGGCGATGCGTGAAGGACTGGACGAGGACCAGTGCAAAATTTTGCTTCAGGCAATGACAAATCTCAGAAACCAGTTTTTAAATATATAATCACGGAATACTGAAAGGAGGAGCCTTTGTGGAAAAGCTATCCGTTTCCCAGGAAGATTATTTAAAAGAAATTTATCTGATGCATGTCCAGGGCCATCCGGTACGCGCGACGGATATTGCCAGGCTTTTGGGAATTTCCAAGCCAAGCGTGACAAAGGCGATAAACCTTCTGAAACGCCAGGGCTATATTTCTCATGAAAGCTACGGCGCCATAGAACTGACACCGGAAGGGTTAAAAGCCGGTGAAGAGCTGGCGAACAATTACAGGACCGTGTATAAATTTCTCGTGGATGTGCTTGGCGTGCCGCCGGAAACTGCCGGGGCCGAAGCTCACGGGATCGAGCATGTGATTTCAAAGGGTACGCGCAAAAAAATGAAAAAGCATATTAAGAAACAGATAAAATAAAAATAGATAAAATAAAAATAAAGATAAAATAAGGAACCGATAGAAGCAGGCAGCCGGAATAAATAACGGCTGCCTGTATACTTAAAACCGATCCGGTTTTTTGTGCATGTATGTATTTCTGAACAGCTCACTGACCATTACAAGGAACATTTCAAAGGCATACCGGACTGCAAACGGATAGCTTAACGATGGTTTTCCCGGAAATAGAAGTATATCGGCAAAGGCGGAATAATGCCGGCCGCTGACCGACCCTAAAATCAGAGTGGCGCCGCTGTCTTTAACGGCCTGAAAAACAGGGCTCATATCCTTCATATCCTGCGATTCCAGAGGATAGGCAAAAACGACGCTATTTGCGCAAAGGCTTTTGGCATCCTCCATCATTTTGGGCCAAAGCTGAAAAGAACCTACATTTTTTCCGGACATGACCAGATTCTGAATGAGAAAATAAGCGCTGGTACTGGGGAAATCATATAAGCTGATGCGTTCCGCCTGATTTAAAAGCTCTGCAATGTTCTCCAGAAGCTCTTCTGTAATATATTTTTCTAATAGTCCGGCACTTTCATTTAAAAGCTGCGGTGCCATATGCAAAATTTCCCCGGCATCGGACGTTCCGGATGTCGGAAGCCCCCAATTATAATAAGAATACTGTGTGATGATCTTACTGAGCTCATGGTGAAATTCGGAATAAGAATGATAACCGGCCATTTTTAACATCCGCCAGATCGTTGTGCGCGAAGCAGCGGTCATTTCGGCAACATCAAAAATGGTGGCGTCGGCCATGTCATCCATGTGGCTGAAAATTTCCCGGATGACTGCACGGTAAGTGCTGTCCGGAGGGAGCTGATTGTACAGTGAGATCAGATTCATAAATACATTCATTGACGATTCTCCGTTCTTTCATAGCGGCAGTTCAGTGCAGCTTTTGGCTGTTTTCATGATTTTTAAGGCTGAGGCGCCCTTATACACTGACGCTGTTTTAGCTTTATCTCTGGATTTTATCATACTCCAAAAATGAATCCAACTCAATGCCTGGTTTCAATTTTGAAACGATGTCCTCAATAGCAGCAACTCCAAAGCTTATATTAAAAAGTATAATAAGATTACAGCAAGTGCAGCAGGATTAAAAAATAATGTACAGATCGTTTAACAATTTTGGAGGAGGAATGAAGAATGATGCAAAGAGAAATGGAGCAAAAGTCTGCGGGACAAAACGGTACAGGACAAAAACCGGCAGGGCATAAGATCAAACGCTCGGTGACGATTTATAGCTGGCACCGGCAGGTGGAGGCAGGAATGCTGACATGGGAGGACTGTATCAAAGCTGCTGCAAAAATGGGGTGCAGCGGTATCGAGCTGCTTGGACAGCTTTATTTCCGGTACTGCCCGGAAGCACTCGATGAAGATATTGAATCCTGGAAGGAACTGATGTGGACCTATGGAACCCAGATGATCTGTCATGATTTTTTTGTAGACATGACGATGTATGCGCATCGCCGGCTGACGGTGCGCGAGGGCGTGGACATTATCCGGCGTCATGCGCTGTTTGCTAAAAAGCTGAACTGCCCGATTATCCGGCTGGGAGGTACGGCGCTCCCGGAGATTACAAAAGCAGCTATTCCGGTGCTTGAAGACCTCGGCATTAAGATGGGGCAGGAGCTGCATAATGGCGCGTCCAGCTTTGCGATGCCGTGGACACAGAAGTTGCTTGAGGTGATTGAACAGAGCGGGTCAAAATATATTGGCATTATTCCGGATATGAGCATGTTTACAAAACATATCGGAGAGCGCAATATCCAATTCGGGATCGCACAGGGGGTTGATGAAACGCTGGCAAGAGATGTGGCGGCAATGTTTGAGAAGGTCAGCAATGAAGATTTTCGGAGCTATTGCGCGGAGCTTATGGAAAAAGCAGAGGATGATGCGACAAAAGACTGGCTGAGTATGATTTACCGCATGGAATATTTTGATCCGTCCATTCTTACAAAGCTGGCGCCCCATATTGTACACTGTCACGGGAAATTTTATGAGATGGACGACAATAACGAAGAAACGACGATTGATTATCCGGGAATCATTAAAGCCTTGATCGACGGTGGATATAATGGCTATATTTCGGCGGAATATGAAGGGGCCCCCATTAATAATGATACATTTGAGCCTTTCCGTCGCTATGAGAAGATGCTTGATAAATATCTTGGAAAATTCCCGGATGCGAATTTCCCGGACTGGCCGGATGCGCGCCCGGCAACAGATACACAGGGCGGCTTTTTTACACCGCTTCAGCAGGCGATTGACGGTACGCTTAAAAATTGGTATGACGATGGGGAATGTACGGGATTTAGCGTGGATGTCCGCAGCTTTTACTATCGGGGTGTGCCATTGGCATTGTTTGAGAGCGCCTATGTTCAGGTTGATGGTCAGGTATACGGCCCGGAAGATATGCGTGTTTTAGTTGATGGGGAACTATTTGAATTTAAAGATATGTGTGATGTGACCTTACATTACTGGAATAAGGGTTATCCGGCGAAGCTGATTATCCGAAAGCCGGGCGGTCTGAGCCAGGGCTGGCATGAAGTCTCTGCCATTGCAGAAATCCGTGCATACTATATGCGCGAAGGCTTTGCCCCGAGAAGAAGAAGTATTTCTTTTGCCAAACCGCTGAAAATGAAAGTGGATAATTAAGAATGGGCGCGCAGTGTGCAGCCCGGAGTGATTCTTTGCAACAGGATCATCTGGAATAAAATCATCTGGAACAGGAGCATCCCTCTGGACATATGGATCATGCCAGGGGGATGATCTTTTTTTGCCGTCCATCGCGAAAAATTTCATAAAAAGCGCTGTCGGAAAGTCCGGCGCACATAACCTGGATCGTTTTAAGGACATTGATTTCAAAACGAAGGGCAAGTCCGCAGCCTGCGGTAATCTGCGGGGGAACCGGAATGAGACGGACGTTTAAGCCCGCTGATGCAAGCTGCTTTTCTGTGGCGATAGCGGTGTGTGTACTTTCAAAGGTGATGATGGCATAATAATCAGTCATTGAAGCGCTCCTTTTATTTGCTGCTATATAATATTTGTTTGATCCGGCCGCATGGCTGAGGGGGAAACAATTCACATGCATCCCCGCGTTGCGCAGTTTGTCCGCTTTTTGCCGTATACACGGTTAAAAGTCCGGTCACGGATATTATAACGCTTTTCGGGCCAGGCGTAAATGGTCAAAAATAGCCGCTGTTTTTTGCTGTGGCTGACGGAGAGTCCGGGTATAAATGTCAAAACATTGATAAAAATCAAACAAAAGAACATAAGGCTTTTAGCAGGTGTTTCAATTAAAATAAAAACAGAAAGCAGATTCGCAGGCGGATAAATAAGGGGTGGAAAAGAGGAGAATTATGGGAGACCAAAAGGAAAAGCTATTTAATATCTATTTCTTTATCATTGCGTTTGTGAACCTGGGGAGTTCGACAATGATGCAGATGTTTAATTCGACCATTACGTTACATATTGATGCGCTGGATTATGCGGCTTCTGTGTCAGGAACACTCATTTCCATCGGCGCGGTTTCGGCGACGGTTTACCGTTTTTTTGGCGGAAAGCTTTGCGAGAAACGGGGACGGCGCACACTGATTATTCTTGGGCTGGCAGATTTTGCGTTTATGTCTCTGCTGATGGGGATCGTTGATGAGCTTGTACTTTTATATATTTTGAGAATTTTACAGATGTTCGGGTATTCGATGGCAAGTACATCGGTATCAGTTGCCATTATTGATGTTATCCCCCAAAAAAGAGTTGGTGAAGGGCTGGGCTATTACAGTCTGGCAGCTTCGCTGCCGCAGGCCTTCGGCCCTTCCGTCGCTCTTTTTTTGTATCATATGAAAGGCGGCTTTGGAACGGTTATGGCCGGAGCCGCACTGATGGGATTGATCGCGCTGATCCTTACAGTGCTGTTTCTGGACTATGAGAAAAAGCGTACCGTGTCTCATGCAAAAAGGCCAAACACGGAAAGCGCTTTACAGAAAAATGCACTGGAGCCGGAAACGGCTTTGCAGGAATGTGTGTCTGAGCCGGAGCCTGCCCTGGAAAGTAGCATGCTGGAAACGGAGGGCAAAAAGACGCCAAAAGGCATCTGGAAGTTTATTGAAAAGCGGGCGCTGCCCGCAGCATGGGTCTATTTCTTTGTAATGATTTCGGGAAGCCTTGTGTCGATGTATCTGACACTTTATGCTTCAAAAACGGGTATCGACAATGCGGGCTGGTTTTTTACGATTTCTGTTATCTTTATGGTTGCGGCGAGGCTTTCGTCGGGACGTCTTTGTGACCGTATGGGTGTATTATATGCGGTTGTTCCGGGAATTTTGTCGGTCGCGGCCGGCTTTGTACTTCTGCTGCTTTGCAGCCGGGTCACTGCTTTGTTTTATATCGCAGGCGCCTTTTATGGCTTTGGAACAGGTATGACGGCGCCGGCGCTCAATGCGCAGGCCGTCCGGGAGGTGCCAAAGGATAGAGTCAGTATTGCATCTTCGACATTTTTCCTTCCGGTGGATATTTCGTTTATGGCCGGTTCGGTTTTGTGGGGCGGGATGATCGATCATTTCAGCTTCTCAGTGATTTTTGTGACAGCGGCTGGCCTGTCTGCGGCTGCGCTGCTTTTATCATTAATTATGTTTCTGCCGCGTAAAAGTTCCGGGCGGTAGGCGGTTGATGCTGCTCAAGAAACTGGAGGGTAAATTGCTTTTTTCCGTGCAAAGGCGCTGGATGGTAAATTGTTTTTTGCGCGCGAAGGTGCTGGATGATAAACTGTTTTTTGCGCGCGAAGGCGCTGGATGGTAAACGGCTTTTCCGCGCGAAGACGCGGTGTAATAAAGCTGAGTAAATAAGATGCCGGGACAAAAGTCTGGCAGGGATTTTTTTCGGATGTCAATGTTATCCCATGCAGCCGTCCGGTTATACCGGATCGCTGTAAAAAATAAATGGAG
>CASFBR010000018.1 GCA_949292795.1 uncultured Eubacteriales bacterium | reverse complement strand
GCTGTAAATAGCCGGACGATGCTCCTTCAGATAGATGCGTCGCATCCGTCCATATTTGCCGATGTGGTACTCCTTTGTGTCTGACAATACGAGGTTGGGAATCAGGTAGTCCCCGCGTTGTGTGTAGGTCGGTTCCATAGTGGCCTCCTTTGTGGGAATGTGTGGTTGGCAGGTGCGAGTAGGTGTGAGGGCATCCCTTCTTCATCACAACTGTCTTTTCATTCGCCACAAATGAGCCGCAGAGTTTTAAAAGGCATTGTGGGTTGCGCTGCCTGCCGCAGCATGAAATCATGTTCCCATTCTTTCGCTTCCCGCTGGAGCTTGAAGCCCCGCTTCATTTTCTGTTTTTTAGTCCTGGTGTAGTCGGTGTAATAAAGCTTCACATACCATGTATTTGTCTTTTCATCTTTGTATACTGGCATAGTATTCCTTCCTTTCATTCTGGCCGGGGTGGTGGCCTGGAATGAATAGAAAGCTAGCGTAAAATTTTTGTAGGGCATATAGAAAAGGGAACACCAGTTTTGTGTTATTATAATAGTCGACAAAAACCAATAGCACAAAGGAAGGTGTTCCCTATGTTTAATAGTATACAACAGTTTGAAGAATCCGGCATTAAAAAAATAGAGAAAATAATTGAAAGTTTTATGAAAGACCCAAAAGATATGGCGTCCTTTGTTTATGGGATCCGTGATGAGGTGACTGCCCTGGGACTGGATCTCATAAAAGAGACCTTAGAAGACTGTAATCAGATGCTTCGTGACAGTGCAAAAAGGAAACAGCTCTGGGAAGTGGTAAGAACAGACAGGAAAAAGCTGACAACCTGTCTCGGGACCGTTTGTTTTGAAAAGACATTGTTTCGGAATAAACAGACCAGAGAAAGCGCTTATCTGCTGGATCGGATCCTGGGGATAGAAAGCCATGAACGGCTGACAGAAGACGCAGAGGCAAAACTGCTGGAGGAGGCGGTACAGACCTCCTATCGGAAAGCAGGAGAAGAAACAAGCCTGACAGACCAGGTGAGCAAACAAACCGTCAAAAATAAACTGCATAACCTGACATTCCCACAGCGGAAGGAAACGAATCCGGAGAAAAAAGCAGCTGAGTATCTATATATTGACGCAGATGAAGACCATGTATCCCTGCAGTTCAAAGAGAAGAAGGGGGATTTGGAGAAGGGGGAGAACCACTGGAAGAACAACGGTGTTCTGGCAAAACTGGTGTATGTGTATGAAGGGATTGAACCGGAAGCACCAAGAAGTAAAAGGAATAAGCTGATCAATCCCCATTATTTCAGCGGAGTCTATGATGGAGCAGACAATGCAAAGCTGTGGGATGAAGTGTACACATATCTGGACAGCCATTATGAACTGAAAAAAGTAAAGAAGATCGATCTGAATGCCGATGGCGGCATCTGGATTCAGAGTGGAAAAAAGAGGATTGCGGGGATTACCAGTGTACTGGATGAATTCCATCTGCAAAAGTATCTGCTGAAAATGACAGGGCACATGAAAGACAGTACGGCTGATGCCGGAAAAGAACTTCGTGATGCGATCAAAAGTGGAACCAGGGCAGATTTTCAGGAGGTTGTTGAGCGGCTGAAAGCCTGCGCAGAAACAGAAGCGGCAAAAAAGCGGATCGAAGAGAGTGCGTCTTATATACGCTCAAACTGGACAGCAGCAAAAATCCGTTTAAAGAATCGAGAGACCGTAAAGGGATGCAGCGCAGAAGGGCATGTGAGCCACGTTCTTTCCAGCCGTATGAGTTCCCGTCCGATGGGATGGAGCCGGACAGGTGCAGATAAAATGGCGCATTTACGGGCCTATTATTGGAACGGCGGGGATATGCTGGAACTGGTCAGACAGCAGAAGAGGGAGATTCCGGCAGCAGCGGGAGCCGAAAATGAAGTGCTGAGCTGTGAGAGTATGCTGAGATGGGAGAGACAGCGGCATAATAAGCTTGGAAAATATATAGAGAGTATAAGCCACAGTATCAGTACAGAGGCGAAAAAGTATGCATGGTTTAATGCACATATCTGGGGATTATAAATATAAAAAACAGAGGACTTGTAAGAAGCGGGTAAAGGAAGTATAGTATAAAGAGATCGAACGAATATCAGATACACATCTGGCGGTTTCTGCCACTATCATTCCTACAGTAAGTTTACGCCACCGAATAGAAAAGAATATTTGACAATCGCCTGAGCCTGACATATAATATACTTAACAAGAGAGCCGAAAGCTGAGTGAAGGTCAGCCGCCGGCAAGAGTAACTACTAAAAAGTAGCGCCTTATCTTACCAGGACGAGGGCGCTACTTTTTGCGTTCTATGAGAGTAACGACAAGAGTAACGACCGCACAAAGCATAATCACAAATGCAAAAAGATCGCTATATGTAACCATATGCACCAGCTCCTTTCGTAGTGTCCGGCGCTGGCACATCGCCCCTTCGGCTCCCTGGTTAAGCATATTATATTGTCATAGTACAATCCCCTTGGCAGAAAAGCTGCTGTATGGGGCAAATACGAGGCCACAGAGCTGGCACCTATTTGGGTGTTACCTGAGGCCCAAATGTGGCTGAGCTGGCAACGAAGGCTAAATGTCCCTGGTTGATCGGCAGCAGGAGCGGCCCAAATGGGCTTGTCATTGGTCGTCTGGGGTGTCCTTTCTGGTATATTGCTTTATTTCAGTTAGTTCATGAACCCTTTTTTTTGCTTCTTGCTTTCCTTTGGCATTAAGTTTATTAATGTCCTCAGTAATATCTTTAATAATAAAACTCTCAGCAGTATCTTTTAAAACAGATAAAATATCAATCGTATCTTCAAGAATAGTCGGATTGTTATAAATAGCTTTCCCCATGGCAATTTCTGGGTTTAACTCATCTAATTGCACACCTAGGGCGGCGGCCAATTTTTTTTGTGTATCAAGTTTAGGCCTTCGTTTACCTAACTCATACTGTCTAATCATTGCTTCGGACATTCCACATAATAAGCCAAGCTCCTTTTGTGTAAGTCCTTTCTTATTACGAAGCTTTCTAATATTATCATTTAATCCCATGCTTTCACCTACCTTTATTTTTAATAGTATAACATAGATGTGATAAAAATAACAGTAGCAAAAGCTACTTAAGGAGGTGAAAGAGATGCCCACAGTAATGACAAACTTAAAAATCAGTCAGGATAAAGTACAGCTTTTAATGGCTGAAAAATGTATGAATCCCTACGATCTTTGTAGTACTGCCGGGATTAGCTATGCTTCTTATCGGCGTATTATGAAGTTAGGTGGATGTAAGTTGGCTACATTAGGGAAAATAGCTCAAGCATTAGGCTGCAAAGTAACGGAAATCATTGAAGATTAAAGCCCGCCGGGGTGGTGGCGTGTAATGGGTAGAAAGCCCACTATTAAATGTTCCGGTTCGTCTTTCAGTACGAGCCGCCAAGGGGAATTTTTCCCCGGTCTGTATAGTATTCGCCCTTTATGGCGAAAACCGGCCGTTCTGGCTGTGAAGAATTATGAAACTATTAACTACAAAGGGAAGGAGCTGGAAGTAGTGACAAAGCAAGTTATAGGTGCAAAAGAAGTGGCCGAAGCGTTAGATATTAGTGAAAGTAAGGCTTATGTGCTTATACGGCAACTTAACAGTGAGCTTAGCAGCAAGGGTTATCTTACTGTTAGGGGAAAAGTAAGCCGGGCATATTTCAATGATAAAATGTATGGCGGCAATGTCCCCGGGGACGGTGCAAACGTATGAATTTGAAAGAATGGGCTTTGAAATATGCGGAAATGGGCTGGGCCGTTTTTCCGATCAAGCCGCCCAGTGCTGGCGGCAGAAGCCCCGGAAAAGAACCGGCAACGCCTAACGGTTTTAAGGACGCAACCACAGATCGCATGAAGATAGAAACCTGGTGGACGGCCTGCCCGGATTAAAATATTGGCATCGCTACCGGGAGCGTGTCCGGCGGGCTGGTTGTAATCGATCTGGATATTGATGAGGAAAAAGGAAAGAATGGCTTTGAGGTCTTGAAGGAATGGCAGCAGGAACATAAAGAATTACCTGAGACATGCCAGAGTATCACAGGGCGCGGAGGTTATCATTTATTTTATAAAGATTCTGCCCATTGGAAAAGCCAGGCGGGGCTTTATGAAGGCGTTGACATACGCGGGGAAGGCGGATATATTGTTGCTCTTCCGAGCCTGCATAAAAATGGCCGCCGCTATGAGTGGGAGCAGGAACCGGGCGAATATGATATTACCCCGGTAGATGATGCAGTGATTGAGTTTCTGGCCGGGCCACCAAAGGATTTAGCAAGACCAGGCTTTCAAATGCCGGAAGCCATCCCGGAAGGCCAAAGGGTGACGGCTCTTGTGGCAATGATCGGCAGCAGCAAAGCAAAAGGCCTGTCCGATGCTGCAATACGCGCAGCAGTTACGGCAGAAAATGCAAGCCGCTGTGTTCCTCCGCTGACCGATGAGGAGCTGGAAAAAGAGGTATTCCCGGCGTTGGAAAGGGGCTGGCAAACCACAGCGCCTTATTACAAAGCCGTGGTTGACAATGGAAGGGTTAGGCCGGTAAAAGAGAACAAGCTTAGAAAAAAGGTACAGAGTACCGATGCGAATGATTTATTGATTGCTGACCTTCCGCCTATTTTGTTTTTGGTGGAAGGGATGGTTTCACAAGGGCTTGGAGGCCTGTCAGCTAAATCTAAGTTGGGTAAAAGTTGGCTTGCACTTCAACTGGCAGTTGCGCTGGTCAGTGGGAATAGGTTCCTTGGATTCACAACGAAAGCTTGTGGAGTTTTATACATTGATCTTGAAAATGCGCCGTCACTTACACAAGATCGGCTCAGAAAAATTCTTGACGGTCGAGATATTCCCTCAAATAGACTGTATTTCTGGCATGACGCTAATCCCATGGGAGAAGGCTTTGAAGATGACCTAATAATTTTTTTGAATGAACACCCTAATGTAAAACTCGTTATTATTGATGTTTTTCAGAAGGTCAAAAAAGGAAAAAAACAAACGCAAACGGACTATGAAGCAGATTATGAAATTTTAACTGCATTAAAACAAATGCCCTAGATGTCATTACTCAGGACCAAGTCAATATAGTAATGTATGGCCTATCACGGTGTAGGTGCCAGAAGATTCAATACTACTTGGACAAGTTCCACAGAAAAGGTAGTTTTGCGGCGGTTGGAAAGAGTGTAGATGAGAAGGACAGAAGGGATGTCCAAAATGGGTACCCCCTTTAGAAGCTTAGGTGTTACCAATATTAATAAAGAAGATATAGTATCAAAAGAGTATCAAAAAAGGCTGAAAAGTGAGGATTTACCTTACTTTCAGCCTTAAAAATGCGGATGACAGGAATCGAACCTGCACACCGAAGTACCAGATCCTAAGTCTGGCGCGTCTGCCAGTTCCGCCACATCCGCAAAACAAAAACAGGGAGTAATCCTCCCCAAAGAATACAGAAATATATTATCTGCATCCGATAACTGGGCTAGCTGGATTCGAACCAGCGAATGCAGGAGTCAAAGTCCTGTGCCTTACCGCTTGGCGATAGCCCAATAGATTCCGCAGATATGCGATTTACACATCTTTCAGAAACGATAATAATCATAACAAACATGGCCCGTTTTGTCAACTGTTTTACTACCTGAGTTTCTGCGGAATTATCCTCTTTAAACAAATCAGCTGTGTTTGGTTATCCACAGCTTTCAAAAAATATATGAAATATAAGGAATCCTGTTCTTTTTGCGGCGTGCTTCCTGTACACCGATTGCGGCGTGTTTCCTGTATAGCGGCGCGGTACTTTGAAAATTGCATTTTCACAGGGATTTTGTATAATGGAGGTATGCTGGGGAGGTGTTAAAATTTAATGAGAAGCTTCAAAAGATATATCGTTTTATGGATCAGCCAAAGTATTTCGCAGCTGGGAAGCTCTATGACTGCATTTGCGCTCATTTTATGGACATACAGGCAGACAGGTTCGGCTCTTTCGGTTTCGCTTATGTCGTTTTGCAACTATGTGCCATATATTTTGATTAGTATATGTGTCGGTGTATTTGTTGACCGTCACCGAAAAAAAGCTGTTATGCTTGCCGCAGATAGTATCGCTGCATTGGCTTCACTTCTTATTCTGGCGTTTTCAATGACGGGAACGCTTTTGTCGGGGCATATTTATATCTTTAATGCTGTTGCAGGAGCAGCTACGGCATTTCAACAGCCGGCATCTTCTGTGGCAATAGCCAAAATTGTACCAACGGATAAACTGACGAATATAAGCGGAATGAACGCTTTTTCCGGCAATTTAATTGTGGTATTTAGCCCAATGCTGGCCGCTGCACTTTTCTCTGTGGGCGGTCTGCCTCTGATCTTACTGGTTGATCTGCTGAGCTTTATTATAGCTTTTTGTGTGCTTCTGTTTTTGATCTGCATACCGGAGCAGATTATAAAGGAGAAGTTCGCATCTCCATTTGCGGGAATAAAGGCGGGAGTTCATTTTTTAATAAATGAAACCGGGATTTTGCACATCATGCTTACCATGGCAGTGTTAAACTTTTTTTCACGGCTGACCTATGAAAATATATTGTCTCCTATGATTTTATCAAGAAGCTCAGCAAATAATGTTGTGTTAGGAATTGTAAATGCCTGCATGGGTATCGGTGGAATCATTGGCGGTCTGCTTGTTTCTGTAAAAAAAGAAAGCAGGAAGAAAGCAAATATGATTTATATTTCTGCCGCCGTCTCCTTTTTGCTTGGCGATTTGACAATGGCGTTCGGCAGAAATGTATTTTTCTGGTCATTTGCCGCCTTTGCCGCAAGCTTACCCATTCCATTTATTATGGCAGAACAGAATGTCATACTTTACAAAAAAATTCCGGAAAATATTCAGGGAAGAGTATTTGCTGTAAGGAATGCTATCCAATATAGCACTATTCCATTGGGTATTCTTTTAGGAGGATATTTAGCCGATTATGTATTTGAGCCGTTTATGCGTTCTGACACAGGGATTGTGTCTTTTTTGAAGATACTTGTGGGAAACGGTGCAGGCAGCGGCATGGCGGTTATGTTTTTATGTACGGGTGTCTGTGGCTTTGCCATGAGTATTTTGTCTCTGCGCAGCAAAAAAATTCAGAAATTAAATGATTGTTGATATTTAAGCAACGGGATACCAAAGAGCCTGCGGCGGAAAAAATAGTGTATTATTGGAAAAGAGCAGACGATTATTGTATACGCCGCAGCAGCTCGTCCATGGATATATGGTAGAGTGCGGTGAGTGCGGCAAGATTTGCCATGGTTGGTGAAGATGTACCGGATTCCCATTTGGAAACCGCCTGACGGGAAATATTGAGCTGTTCGGCCACAAATTCCTGAGTCATATTATTTTTCTGACGCAATTCTTTTAACATTTCATTCAGCGGCTGTTTGACCGCTTTATTTTCTTCAGTGGCCTGCCTGCCTTCGCTGATGGTTGGCTCCGGCCGCTTGCTGTGTACATACTTGCTCAGCGCCCGTATAGCGAGAATGAGCAGCAGGATGAGTCCGGCAAGCAGGACAATATTAATAATCGTAAAAACAGAGCTAAATAATAAACCAATCAAATTCATAAAATGTTCTCCTTATAAAATGTTCTTTTTTTCTTCTCCTGCCTGAACTTTAAGCGGGATTGTTATTATTTATTTTATCATAGTTTTTTAGTTGCCACTACCAATTACCGCGCAACCAGCAGTTGCTTTTTTGAATAATTGCCCAATATATCTGAATATATCTGGAAAAAACGGAGCGGGAACAGACGAGTGCCTGCACACCAGGCTATTTTCATGTGCCTGAAATTGTGATAGAATAAACCGGAGAAACAGGTGAGGGAGGCGGCAGGATGGTCGTTTTGATAACAGGAGCGTCACATACCGGGAAAACTGTACTTGCTCAAAGATTACTTGAAAAATATCAATATCCTTATTTGTCGATTGATCACTTGAAAATGGGGCTGATCCGCAGTGGATATACACATCTTACCCCGGAAGATGATGATGAGCTTGAAAAATATTTATGGCCGGTTGTCCGTGAAATGATTAAAACCGCCATAGAGAATGAACAAAACCTTATTGTTGAAGGATGCTATATTCCCTTTGACTGGGCAAAAGATTTTGAGAAGCATTATCTTGAGCAAATTAAGTACTATTGTCTTGTGATGAGTGAAGGCTACATTAAAAAGCATTTCGCTGATATAAAAAAATATGCAAATACAGTAGAAAAACGGTTAAATGATGAATGGTGTACGATGGACAGTGTCCTGGCAGATAACGCAAGGTTTCTGAAGCTTGCCAGGAAGTACAGGGCTGACTATGTGCTGATTGATGACGCGTATGTTATTCCTGTCGATCTGTGATTCGTGAAAATCCGTATATTTTGTGGAATGAAAATTATGAATTTAGGCTGGCTTTAAAGCTATGGAGGGTTAAAATTGAAAACAGACAGTAAAAATATGCAGACGCTTTGCGGCATGGATTGCTGCGTCAGGTGCAGCCGGAGGGAAGAATGCGGCGGCTGCCAGAACGTAAACGGGCATCCTTTTGGGGGAAATTGCATTGCTGCCGAATGTACAAAGCGCGATGGGACAGATGGATTTTTGCGCTTTAAGGAGCGTCTGATCGAGGAGATCAATGCACTTGGGATCAAGGGACTTCAGGTGAATGAGCTGAATTTGTTAAACGGATTTTTTGTAAACCTTGAATATCCGCTTGAAAACGGTGAGAAAGTAAAGCTTCTCAAGGATAATAACGTGTATTTGGGCAATCAGATCGAAACCGGAGACAGGGAAAGGTGTTACGGCGTTGTCGCTGATGAAAGGCATATCCTTGTATGTGAGTATGGCTGTAACGGAGCCGACCCGGAGATTATTTTGTATAAGAAGCGCAGATAGGCTTGATAAATTTTATTTACAAAGGTTCTGACCTATGCAGCCGGGAAAATAAGGCAAAAATGCATGGAAATATTTAACGCGGGAGACTTCTGTACGGGTATATGTGAATGTGTCTGTACATTGGAAAGTATAAGGAGAAATACCGATGAATCAGGGACGGATTATTGTACTTACCGGCGCACCGGGAACGGGAAAAACGACAATAGCATCGCTCATTGCCAAAGGTTCGGATATGGAAAAATCTGTACATATGCATACGGATGATTTTTACCACTATTTAAGCAAGGGCGCTATACCGCCATATTTGCCGGAGTCAAATGAACAAAACAAGATTGTGATTTCCGCTTTTTTAGAAGCTGCAAAACGATTTGCCCGGGGCGGATATGATGTGATTGTGGATGGCATTGTGGGGCCATGGTTTTTGCAGCCGTGGCTGGATATTATTCAGGAAAATTACGAGGTGCATTATATTATTTTAAGAGCCGGCAAAGAAGAAACCATGCAGCGGGCGATTAAACGTGCAAAGCTGGATCGAAAAATAAATACCGAACTGGTGGAAACGATGTGGGAGCAATTTTGCAATCTTGGAGTATATGAATCAAATGTCATCGATACAACGATGCATTCCGTTTGGGACACCGTTTTGGCTGTAAAAGAGTGCATAGCTCATAAAGCGTCTTTGCTGCCGAATCAGTGAACACCGGGTAATGCGCGGGACAAAGGGCAGTTTGTTTCGCGGAAGAAAACTGCCCTTTGCTCCCAACAACAAACAGATTTGAAGTAAAGAGAGGAAATTACGATGAATAGCAAGAATAAAAAGGCGCTGCTGATTGTCAGCTTCGGAACAAGCTATCCGCAGGCCATTGAAAATTGTATTGAACCAGTAGAAGCGGCGATGGCGCAGATGGCGCCGGATTACGATGTGTTTCGCGCCTTTACGTCGGGAATGATTATCCAAAAGCTGAAAAAAGTTTTTCAGATGAATGTCTGTCCGCCGGAGGAAGCACTGGAAATGCTGGCCGGACAGGGCTACACGGTGATTGCTGTGCAGCCGACACATATTTTGGCAGGTGTGGAATATCATGACCTGGCGGCCCAGGTAGAGCGTTTTGGACAGGAACATCCCGAGATACAGGTATCGATGGGACAGCCGCTGTTATTTGAAAATGAAGATTACAGCAGGGCTGCCGCAGCTTTAGAGACATGGATGCCCCGCACAAAAGAGGATGAAGTTGTCCTTTTAATGGGGCATGGTACGGAGCATTTTTCTAACAGCGCTTATTTTGCACTTCAGCACTATCTGGATGCGCTCGAAACGCATGCTGTGTATGTGGCGAATGTGGAGGCTCCGCCGATATTAGATGAGGTGATGCAGCAGATGAAGCATCAGGGCGTGAACCGTGTATATCTGATGCCGTTTATGCTTGTGGCCGGAGATCATGCCCGCAATGACATGGCGGGAGATGACAAGGCTTCCTGGCAGAACCGTCTGCTGACTTATGGCTTTGAGGTTGAGGTGATCCTCCGGGGACTTGGCGAAAGCGAAGCATTTTGCCGCCTTTACGCGCAAAAGGCGGCAAAGCTTTTAGATACTGTCTGTCCCGGTCTGCAAATTCGCCTTAGCAAGTAAACTTGCAGGGCTTTTTTGCATCCCGGGCCGCATGGCAGTAGGAAGCTATAATTCAGCCATGCATCTCGCGTTTTCGCAGCTGGCGCTGCTTTTCGCCGCTTACGCGGCAAACGCTCGATCACGGCTAAGCGCCGTCTGTCCCGGTCTGCAAATTCGCCTTGGCAAGTAAACTTGCAGGGCTTTTTTGCATCCCGGGCCGCATGGCTGAATAGTTTATGAAATTTTGTGTTTTTGCTTGCATGTTAGGATTGTAATGTTATAATTAAAAATTGTAATGTTTGTGTAAATGAAATCGGATGCTGTTTTTACAAAATAGCATCATTTTATCGGAGACTGCTTGGCCGGTATGTGCGTGTGCGGCGAAGCAGTGATACTGCAAGGAGAAAAACATGAAAAAGTTAAGAACAGTTTTTATAAAGCCCGGACGTCGGCTTGCGGTGCATGTGTGTGTGCTCCTGGCTCTGATCGGAGTGTATGTATACAGCGTTTCCACAGAAGGCTTTTCATGGCCGTATTTTTGGGGCGCGGCCGGCCTTATCGCGGTGATTGGTATTGTATTAAATCTGAATATACAGCTGAAAAAAGCCACAGGAGTGATATTCTGGCTCCTGCTGCCGCCGGCAGGCTTTTATTTGCTGGAAGCTTATTCTCATAACGGGTTTGATATGGGCGGGGCATTGCAGCTTTTAAATATTGCATTTTTCTACATATTCTTTTTGATCCTTTTTTTACTGACCGGAAAAGCCTCCCATTCCGGGATGATCGGCTGTCTGGTGACAATGACGGTTGGTATCATTAATTATTATACCGTATGCTTTCGCGGCTCGCCGGTGCTGCCGTGGGATATGATGTCCGTAGGTACAGCATTGAGTGTGAGCGGGAATTATGAATTTGCCGTAGAGTATGCCATGCTTATGCCTTCCCTTGGCTTTGCGGGGCTGGCGGCTGTTGCCTCAAAGCTTGATGTGCAGCTGCCGAAATTATCATTCCACAGGGCAAAATGGAAGCGCCTGGCGGCATTGCTGTCCGTGCGTCTTGCAGGTATTGCTTTGTGTCTGCTGGCATTTGCGGGGATTTTTATCGGACTTAAAGTCCCCGGCATTAAAAGCGCTCTCGGTCTGGACGAGACGCTGTTTCTGCCAAACTCCCTTTATGCCACCAATGGGTTTGCGGTAAGCTTTATTTATAATTTCCAGTATATTACGGTGGACAAGCCGGACGGCTATTCCACGGAATATCTGGCAGATATAATGGAGCCCTATATGGATGAGCGCACGAACGATGCCAACGCTTTAAAAAATGATGCATCCGATGACGGCCTTGTTCAGATCGAAGGCAGTGACCGCAAGAAGGTCGGTGCAGGAAATACGGATGATGGAAAGGCACCAGGCGATGCAGCCGATGATAGCGGGACGCCAGGCGGCAGTGATGCAGACGATGACGCCAAGGTGCCGGAAGATCGTGACGAAGCTGGTGATACCGGGACGTCAGGCGATCGTGATGAAACGGACGGCAGCATATTGCCGGCGGATGACGGCGAAACGGGTGGCAGCATATTGCCGGCGGATGCCGGTGAGACGGCCGGGGCAGATACATCCGATGAGCAGATGCCCCATCTGATCGTTATTATGAATGAGGCCTTTTCAGATTTATCGGTTCTGGGAGATTTTGAGACAAATACAAATTACATGCCATTTTTCAGAAGTCTTTCGGAGAATACGGTCCGGGGCAATCTTTTTGTGTCCGTGAAGGGCGGAAATACGGCCAATACAGAATTTGAATTTTTAACCGGCGACACGATGTCTTTTTTGCCGCAGGGCAGCGTGGCCTATCAGCAGTATATCCATGAGGAAAAGCCGACGCTGACATCATGGCTTTCAAGCCTGGGCTATTCCACATCGGCGCTGCATCCGTTTAATGCTTCAGGCTGGGACAGGGATGAGGTGTACCCTGATTTCGGATTTGAAACGATTTTATTTTATCCGGATTTTACACACCGCGAGCTTTTGCGGACGTATGTTTCCGATGAGAGCGCCTATGCGCAGCTTATTGATGTGTTTGAGGAAAAACGCAGCGATGGCCCGGTATTTGCGTTTGAAGTGACGATGCAAAATCATGGCGGCTATTATAATGATTACGATAACTTTACACCTGAGATTGAATTGCTCACAGAATGCAGTGATCCGAAGGAAAAGCATTACACAGAACAGTATCTGTCACTGGTCAAACGGTCGGATGAAGCCTTTGAAGGACTGATCGATTATTTTAGTAAGGTTGATGAAAAAACGATCGTTGTGATGTTTGGCGACCATCAGCCGACGGATATTATTGCAGAACCGATTCTTGAGGCCAACGGAAAGCTTGATGATGATTCACTGCAAACTCAGCAGGAGCGCTATATTGTTCCGTTTGTAATCTGGGCGAATTATGATATTGAGGAGCAGGACGGCCTGATGCTCAGCGCAAATTACCTGTCATCGCTGCTGATGGATGTCGCGGGGCTGCCAAAGACAGGCTACCAGCAATATCTTTCGGATTTAAGCAAAAAGCTTCCCGTGATTACGGCAAATGTATATATTGATGCCGGCGGGAATTATTATAATTCTGCGGACAATCCATACACGCAGGAGCTTGAGGCGTATCGGGCGCTTCAATATTATCACCTGTTTGACAGCGACAAGTCGCTTTCTGATTTTTACGGTGTAACGCCGCAGACCGGAGAATAAGAAAAACGTATTGACATTTCCTGCTTTAACGTGATACTATGGAACAGTTCAGACCGGCCGTTTGGACCGGGCGATGTGATGACATCCGAATGACAGGAGGTTTTACCTATGGAAAATCTGATGATTCCTGACGATTATGTCTCTCCTTTAAATATACGGGAGACCGAGATCGCCATAAAATATGTAAAAGACTATTTTGAGCGGGAGCTGGCCAATCAGCTTAACCTGACCCGCGTTTCAGCGCCGCTGTTTGTGACCCCGGAGAGCGGATTAAATGATACGTTAAACGGTGTGGAGCGTCCGGTGCGTTTTGGTATTAAAGAGCAGGCGGATCATGAAGTAGAGGTTGTCCATTCTCTTGCAAAATGGAAGCGTATGGCGCTTAAGCGTTACGGCTTTCATCATGGAGAGGGTCTTTACGCCGACATGAACGCGATCCGCAGAGATGAAGATACCGATAATCTGCATTCGATTTTTGTGGATCAGTGGGATTGGGAAAAGATTATTGATAAGGAAGAACGCAATGTGGATACCCTTAAGGCAACGGTTTGCCGGGTGTATGACGCGCTGCGCTATACAGAGCAGTTTATGTCTGAAAAATATGGCTATATTAAACCGATCCTTCCGGGAGAAATTTATTTCCTTACATCTCAGGAGCTTGAGGATATGTACCCGGATAAAACGCCAAAGGAAAGAGAGTACCTGATCACGAAGCAAAAGGGAGCGGTATTTCTCATGCAGATCGGCGGCGCACTGGCTTCCGGACAGCCCCATGACGGACGTGCGCCGGACTATGACGACGGGTCGTTAAATGGCGATATTCTCGTATACTATCCGGTGCTTGATATTGCCCTGGAGCTTTCCTCCATGGGAATCCGTGTAGATGAAGAAGCGCTGCTGCGCCAGCTTAAGGTCCGCGGCTGTATGGATCGCGTCAACCTGCCGTTTCAGAAGTCTCTTCTTGAAGGCAAGCTCCCCTATACGATCGGCGGCGGTATCGGACAGTCCAGAATTTGTATGTTTTTCTTAAGAAAGGCCCATGTGGGCGAGGTGCAGTCCTCGATCTGGCCAAGAGGCGTCGTGGAGGCCTGCGAGGAAAAAGGCGTATGGCTGCTGTAATATTGGCATACCCGAGGATGGGCCGCAAAGGCCCGGCTGGCCATTGGCCGTATGGCCCGTGGCTGAACAGTTATGAATAAATGAATGTATCCCTTCATATGTTAGACAGAAAGCCTGTTGTGTTCTGTTTAAGGTATGCTATCCTGCGCACATTTTTGGCGGAAGATGGCATACGAAATATGGAGGGATTTTTTGTGGACGAAAAGATCAGAGAAATTTTGGATAAGTATGCATTTCATGTAACCGCAGCCAGCCGAGGCAGGGGAGCATTTATCTGCGAAACAGACCAGGGCCTTAAGATCGTTCGGGAGTATACTCTGTCGCCGTCGCGTCTTGTGTTTGAATCCCTTGTGAAATATACGGTGCGTGACCGGGGGTATATGAATGTGGATCAGCTTGTCGTTAATCAGGATGGGGAGCTGCTGACAAAAAATAAATATGATAAAGGCTATGTCGTGCGGGAGTGGTATGAAGGCCGGGAGTGTGATATGAAAAACAGGGATGACCTGACCGCTCTTGTGATCAATCTGGCCAGGCTTCATAAGGTACTCAGGGATGTCCCGTTAAGCCCTGAAATGGCAGCAGGCTATTCTTACGGCGGGATGCGGCCGCTGCTTGAACGGCATTGCCGGGAAATGAAGGCGATCCGAAACTATATGCGGGCGCGCAAGCAAAAAAAGCCGTTTGAAAGCCTGTATCTGGAATACTACGAGGAATTTGCCGCCCAGGCATTTGCCGCTGCAAAGGCACTGGATGCTCCGGGATATGTCCGCCTGACGAACCGTGCCCGGAAGGAACACATGGTCTGCCATGGCGATTACAGCCACCACAATGTGCTTCTGATGCGGGGGCGGACGGCTGCACCGGCGCTTATCTATAACGGTACAAAGCTTCCGCCTGTGGCTACGGTGAATTTTGATAAAATGCAGATAAATATCCAGATCAATGATCTGTATTTGTTTCTGCGCAAGGTGCTCGAGAAAAACCGCTGGGACGGCACTCTTGCAAATGCGCTTGTGGACGCCTATGAGCACATATTGCCCTTAAGCGGCGATGAACGGCATTATCTTTATGTCCTTCTTCTTTTTCCTGAGAAGCTCTGGAAGATCGCGAATCACTACTATAATACGCGCAAGAGCTGGACCAGCGGGAAAAATGAAGAAAAGCTGGAAGCCTTTATCGAAAGCCGCAGGCTTCGCCGGGACTTTCTCGACAGCTTTTACGAGCCGGAAGCAAAGCGCTGCTTTATGACCGCCTGAATGGCAGTAAAAGTAAAAAATACTATGAAAAAATGCACAAAAAATGTCGTAAAATTTTGGTAAAGCATGTTTAATATAGTTAAATTTTTCTTTATTTTTAATGTGAAATGTATTATAATAAAAAAGAACTATTTGTACATCACATTTGATGAATTTCAGGAGGTAATTCCAATGGACTACAAGAAGATTTATGAGGACTGGCTTGCCAATCCCTATTTTGACGAAGCGACAAAGGCGGAGCTTTTAAGTATTAAAGATGATGAGAACGAGATTAAAGAGCGTTTTTATATGGATCTTGAATTTGGTACCGCCGGACTTCGCGGGATCATTGGCGCCGGCATTAATCGTATGAATAAATATGTTGTCCGCAAAACAACTCAGGGCCTTGCCAATTACATTAAAAAGCAGGGCGGTGAAGCGAAGGGTGTGGCGATCGCCTACGATTCACGCCGCATGTCCCCTGAGTTTTCTGAGGAAGCTGCGCTGTGCCTGGCAGCCAATGGCATTAAGGCATACCGCTTTGAATCCTTAAGACCGACACCGGAGCTGTCCTTTGCTGTGCGCCATCTGGGCTGCATTGCAGGTATTAATATTACAGCCAGCCATAACCCTCCGGAATACAATGGCTATAAAGTATACTGGGAGGACGGCGCTCAGATCACACCGCCCCATGATACCGGCATTATGGATGAGGTAAAGGCTGTGACAGACTATAACAGTGTCCGGACGATGGACAAGGCGGACGCTGAGGCTGCCGGCCTGTATGTGACCATTGGCCAGGCTGTGGATGACGCTTATATTGCCGAGCTTAAAAAGCAGGTTAAGCACTATGACAGCATTGAGGCTGTGGGCGATCAGTTAAAGATCGTGTATACGCCGCTGCATGGTACCGGTAATATTCCTGCCAGAAGAATCCTTAAAGAGATCGGCTTTAAAAATGTCTATGTCGTTCCGGAGCAGGAGCTTCCGGACGGCGAGTTCCCTACGGTAAGCTATCCGAACCCGGAATCGGATGAAGCCTTTGTGCTCGGACTTGAATTGGCTAAGAAGCTGGATGCAGACCTTGTACTGGCCACAGACCCGGATGCAGACCGCCTTGGTGTGCGTGTGAAGGATAAAAACGGCGAGTATCACTGTCTGACCGGAAATATGTCCGGCTGCCTTCTGGCTGAATATACGATCAGCCAGTGGAAGGAACAGAAGGGATTGCCAGAGGACGGCGCTCTGATCAAGACGATCGTGACAACGAACATGGCAGATGCCATTGCGCGGGCATATAATATCCGTCTGATCGAATGCCTGACCGGATTTAAGTATATCGGACAGCAGATTTTAGGCTTTGAAAAGAGCGGAAAAGGTACATACCTGTTTGGCTTTGAGGAGAGCTATGGCTGTCTGATCGGAACCCACGCAAGAGATAAGGATGCGATCGTAGCGACGATGGCTTTGTGCGAGGCCGCGGCTTATTATAAGACACAGGGCAAGACACTGTGGGATGCCATGATCGATATGTATGAGAAATATGGCTATTATAAGGATGATGTAAAGGCCATTTCCCTGTCCGGTATCGAAGGGCTCGCAAAGATTCAGTCAATCATGGAAACACTGCGCAGCAATCCGCCCAAAACACTGGCCGGCTATGAGGTGCTCTCCACGAGAGACTATAAGAAAGATGAGATCGTTGATCTTGCCAGCGGTAAGGTGACATCCACCGGACTTCCAAGCTCCAATGTGCTTTACTATGATATGAACGATGACGCATGGCTTTGCGTCCGTCCTTCCGGTACGGAGCCAAAGATCAAGTTCTATTACGGCATTAAAGGAACATCGCTTCAGGATGCTGATGAAAAATCAGCAGTTCTTGGCCAGGCAGTGCTTGATATGATCCATACGATGTTATAATGACCGGTGTATCGTTTATGACCGGTCTGCAATCATAAAAACGATACGGGAAGCTTTTATCCCGGGGTGTAAAAAGTGTCAAAAGCTTTTTTGCCCCGGGATTTTGTCTGCCTGGGATGCGCACGCCCGATAAGAAAACTGCCGCTAAAGCGGCCGCGCCTGGCGCTTAAGTGCCGAAAATGGAGCTCTTTGTCATTGTCATTAAAAGGTTTTACTCAGGCGCGCACTAAAAAATATCATAATTTCAGCCCGTCCCTCATAGGCTTTAATAAAGGCTTTGAAGGGATTGTGACAGATGGGAGCTTTAAAAAAATATGCCGCGGCTGTCAGATATGCCGCTGCGGCCGCCGTGCTTTTTTGCCTTTGTCTGTTTTGCGGGTGCAGCGCGGTTAAAACGTCGGAGGCGAAGCTGTCGGACCTGGATTTTACCGTTGTTTCTGATGAGAATATTCAGGAGGACATACGCAAACTGATTGACGAAAAGAAGGAAAACCCGTTCCAGATGACATATAGCGATGGAAACTATAAGTACATTGTTGTAGGCTATGGACGGCAGGAGAGCGGCGGTTACAGTATTCAGGTAAAGGAAGTTTATGACACACAGAATACGATCTGTGTAAAAACGGCGCTTCTCGGGCCTGGGGAGAGTGAAAATGTCCGGACACAGCCATCTTATCCGTTTATTGTCATTAAAATCCAGAATCTTGATAAAACGGTTGTATTTTTATAACTGTTTTTAGGGCTGCGTACATGCTGCACAGGCCGTGAAAAAAATCATTTTCGATGGTCTGCCGTCATAATATCGCCCGCTGCGGCATATACGTTGATTACACTGGAAAACAGGCAGACTATCGCCGTATGTTCAAGGAGGCTGTTTTTATGGAAATCTTAAAAAAGCGGATTCGGACCAACCAGTTTAAAGGCCGGGCTTTCACCCAGCTGACACTGGACGATGACTTTAACGTGCCGGATGTGCGTCCGGACATTGATAAGATTATTGAGGAAAACGGTGACCTCAAGATCACTGAGGTGCGCGTGATGGATGGAAAGGTCAGCGTCTGCGGAAAGCTGGAATTTGCTGTGCTCTACATCAGCGGATATGATCCGCGCCCCATTCATCATATGGACGGGAGCATTGATTTTGAAGAGCTTGTCAATATGGATGCCGTGACCGAGGGTGATGAGATCAGAGTTTCCTGGGATATGGAGGATTTGAGAACGAGCCTGATTAACAGCCGGAAGCTCAGCGTGCGCTCAATCATTTCCCTGACTTTAAATGCCAGCTGTATTGTAGAGATTGAGGCGGCCAGCCAGGTTAAAGAACCCGAAGGGGTGTGCGCCAACAGTCAGAGTATTGACACAAGCCAGATACATATTCAGAAAAAAGACACATTCCGTATTAAAAATGAAATCTGCGTGCCTGCCAATAAACCGAATATCCTGGAGATTTTATGGAATGACGCGATGCTTGATCATCTGGATATTAAGCTTTTAGACGACCAGCTTTCCCTGAGAGGAGAGCTTGGCATTTTTGTCATGTATTCCAGCGAGGAAGAAAAAAATCCGCTTCAGTTTTTTAATACGACGGTAGGATTTTCAGGCAATCTCGACTGCCATGGGGCAAAGGAGGAGATGATCGGCCACATTACCGCCAAAATCATCCATACAGAAATTGAGGCGCGCCGGGATGCCGATATGGAAAACCGCAATGTCGGGATCGAGGTCGTTCTGGAGCTGGATATGGCTGTTTATGAGGATGAGAAGGTGGAAATTTTAAAGGATGTGTATGCCCTGGACCGAAAGCTGACCCCGGTGTACCGTTCCGTTGTTTTTGACAATATATTGATGAAAAATCAATCGGACCTTAAGCTGCACCAGCGCATCAAGATCAAAAATGATCAGGCAAGGATTCTTCAGATATGCCAGGCCGGCGGCCATATTAAGATTGACCGCACGCAGATCAATGAGATGGGTATTCTTGTGGAAGGCGTCGTGTATGTCCAGATTCTTTATGTGGCGGAGGATGATAAGGTTCCGGTAAATGCGCTTAAGGGGATGGTGCCCTTTTCCTGCCAGATTGAGATACCGGATATAGACCGCTCATGTACCTACGAGATTGCCCCGGTGCTTGAACAGCTTGGCTCGAATATGGTAGACAGCGAAGAAATTGAGATCAAAATGATGCTTGTATTGTCAGCGATCGTCTTTAAACGTATGAAAGTCAATATTATCGAGGATATTAAGGAGGAAGCCATCGACCCGGCGCAGCAGGAAAATATGCCCGGGATCATCGGCTATATCGTCCGGCCTCAGGATGAGCTTTGGACGCTGGCAAAAAACTTTAATACAACCGTAGAAGAAATTATGTCAACAAATGAGCTGGAACAGGAACAGCTGACTCCAAAGCAGAAGCTTGTGATTCTGCGCCGGAATTAAAAAACATGTTTAAAGCATACGGGTACAGCAAAACGGCACAGTGAATACCTCTTGCAAAGCCGCCGGAGTTTTTGTATAATGTATACAAACATAAATACAAGAGTCAATATGAACATAAATACAGGCATAAATATGAATACAAATACAAGCATAGATATGAATATAAATACAAGTATAGATATGAATGCAGGCTTAAGCCAGGGCTTTTTACAGCCGTGTGATCGGGAAAGCAGGCCGGCGAAGCGAATGAATATTTAAAGTGGATGATACTAAGGAGGGTACACATGCGCATGGACAGTATACAGCTTAGGGCAATGGGAAAAATCAATCTTGGTCTGGATGTGGTGCGCCGCCGCCCGGACGGCTACCATGAGGTAAAGATGGTCATGCAGACGGTAAATTTATTCGACCGTATCGGCATTACGGTGCAGCCCTCGCCGGGCATACACATTACGAGCAATCTTCCTTATCTTCCGACCAATGAGAATAATATTGTTTACAAGGCGGCACAGCTGCTCATACAGACCTGCGGTATCGAGCAGGGCGTATCCGTGTCACTGGAGAAGCATATTCCCGTAGCCGCGGGAATGGCCGGCGGCAGTACCGATGCAGCAGCCGTTCTTTATGGCATGAACCGGCTGTTTGACCTGGGGCTTGGCCGGCGTCAGCTCATGGAGCTTGGCGTGCGTCTTGGCGCGGATGTGCCCTATTGTATCATGCGCGGGACCGCTTTGTCCGAGGGCATTGGAGAGATACTCACACCTTTGCCTGCAATGCCGGATTGCTGGATTTTAATTGCGAAGCCGCCGGTCAGTGTATCTACAAAGTTTGTCTATGAAAACCTGCGCCTGGATGAGCTGTCCCATCACCCGGATATTGACGGCATCGTCCAGGCAATCCGCGAGAATGATCTGGAGGGGATGTGCGCGCTTTTGGAAAATGTGCTGGAGACCGTGACCATTGGCCGCCACCCGCAGATTCTTAAGATCAAACAGTTTATGAAGGAGCACGGCGCCATCAATGCCCTGATGAGCGGCAGCGGTCCTACGGTATTTGGCATTTTTTCGGATGAACGGGAGACACGCAGTGCCTGTGAAAAGCTTCGGGAGACTGATCTGGCCCGGCAGGTTTATGTGGTCAAGCCTTTTAATCCGTGAGAGGTGTAAAGCAGCATGATAAAAGATTTGAAAATGAACGTAAACGAATATCTGCCACTTAGAGATGTTGTGTTTAACACGCTTCGGGAGGCGATTTTAAAGGGTGATCTGGAGCCCGGCGAACGGCTGATGGAGATCGCTTTGGCAAACCGGCTTGGAGTGAGCCGGACACCGATCAGGGAAGCCATCCGAAAGCTGGAGCTGGAAGGGCTTGTGGTGATGATCCCGCGCCGGGGCGCTCAGGTAGCGAGTATTACAAAGAAGGACCTTCAGGATGTGCTGGAGGTCCGCTCATCACTGGAGGTGCTGGCCACAGAGCTGGCCTGCGAGCGGATCAATGCAGAACAGCTGGATGCGCTCAAAGGGGCGTTAAACCGGTTTGAAAAGGTTCTTGGCAGCGGTGATGTATCTGTGATCGCGCGGGCAGATGTGGATTTCCACGATGTAATCTTTTCTTCCACAGGCAATGCCCGCCTTGTTCAGATTCTTAATAATCTCAGGGAGCAAATGTATCGCTACCGCCTGGAATATTTAAAAGACTTTTCCAGTCATGCCCGTCTGTTGGAAGAACACCGGCAGCTGATGGAAGCCATTGCAGCACGGGATCAGAAAAATGCTGCCATGATCATTAAAGCACATATCGAAAATCAGGAAATTTCTGTCATTCGCAATTTAAGCAAATCTGAAAAAGAAAATGAATAGCCCCAAAAAAACTGCATAGACTAATTCCCAGAAAAGACGATGCCGCGCACTGCGCGGCATTGTACTATGTCCATGCGCGCCGTGCCGGCAGATGCGTGGGGGCGCCTGTCGGTACGGGGATGCGGGTATCTGAAGCTGCGCGTCCCGGGGCTGCGCAGGGAAAGGGATTTTAGGAAGGGGCAGAAGTAATGCAGGAAAAATGTGGTTTTACGATTTCTCCAATACTTTCGGAAAATATTACGCATATGGAAGCACTATTTAAAGACTGCGCCGATGTAGTCAGACGGCGTATGTATATCGGGAAAAATCATTACCCAATCTATGCCCTTTATATGGATACAATGATTAACCGCGATCTGGTGGAGACAGATATTTTTAAAAGTCTTATGTTTTTTATGGATGCGGTGCCGGAGGAAAATGCGCTGGATTATATTTTAAATTACGGGATGATCACAGCGGACGTGTCGCCGGAGTCCGATTTGGATAAGGCGCTTAAAAATATGATGAGCGGAGATACGCTCGTGTTTGTGGAGGGCAGCTGTGATGTCCTTACGATCAACAGCAAGGGCTACCCGAACCGGGGCGTACAGTCTGCGGAGTCGGAAGTGACGCTTCACGGGCCGAAGGACAGCTTTACGGAATCGGTGCGTTTTAATACGGTGCTTGTGCGCCGCCGGATCAAGGATTACCGTCTTAAGACGGTTCAGCTTGTGAAGGGCAGGCGTTCCAAAACCGATATTGCGGTGATGTATATGGATGACCTGATCCGGCCGGAAATTTTAAAAGAGCTTCAAACGCGGCTGGATGCGTTTGAGATTGACGGTATTTTAGACAGCGGCAGCCTGGCTCAGCTTTTAGAAAAGGAATGGTATTCGCCGTTTCCGCAGTTTCAGACGACACAGCGCCCGGACAAGACAGCCTCTGCACTTTTGGAGGGGCGTATTGTTGTGCTGGCGGACAATTCGCCGGAAGCGCTGATTCTCCCGGCTGTGGCCGGCTGCTTTTATCAGGCTCCGGATGATTACTATCAGCGGTGGAGCATTGCCTGCTTTACGAGAGTGATCCGCTATATTGCTTCTGTGCTCGCATTTACGCTCCCGGGACTTTATATTGCCATTGCATCCTTTCACCCGGAAGTCTTTCCCACCAGCCTGGCTTTATCCTTTGCCGCTTCACGGCAGGGGGTGCCCTTTCCGCTGGCTGTGGAAGTCCTTCTGATGGAGCTGGCTTTTGAGCTGCTTCGGGAAGCGGGCATCCGCCTCCCGGTTCCCATGGGCGGTACGCTTGGCATTGTCGGCGGTCTGATTATCGGACAGGCTGCGGTGGATGCCAATATTGTCAGTCCGATTGTTGTCATTATTGTGGCGCTGACCGCCCTGTGTGCCTTTACAATCCCAAATGAGGGCTTTGCATCTGCCTTCCGGCTGACCAAGTTTTATATCATTGCCCTGAGCATGTTTTTAGGAATTTTTGGTTTTGTCCTTGGTGTGCTGACATTGCTGATCCATCTGGCCTCTCTGGAAAGCTTCGGGATTCCGTATATGATGCCCTTTACAGCATCAGAGATTAACGGCGGAAGCGACCGCAGGGACGGATTTTTCAGGCGGCCGTTAAAACGAATGACACTGCGTCCGGTATTTACACGAAGCCGGGCACGGAGACGGCTGATTTTTAAAAAGCCGGAGGATGAGAGAGGAACTTAAAATGTTTTCAAAAAATCATATTGTTTCTGTACGTCAGATGAGACGGCTGCTTGTTCTTGACCTGTTTGCGGCAACCGGACTTGTGCTCCCAATGGCTGTGGGGCGCCTTTGCGGCACTGCCGGGATTTTTGCGATTCTGGCCGGAGGTGCCGCGGCCGCTGTATTTGCCGGACTTTTGTTGAAGCTGGCGGCACGCTGCCGTTCCGGTTATCCGGATTTTTGCCGGGAAATGCTCGGAGAAAGGGCAGGGCAGGCGGTGATGGCAATCTATGCCATAAAATACTTCGTAACAGCGGCGCTGCTTCTTGGCGTATTTGCTCAGATCATTAATCATACATTTCTGACAGATATTCCAAGAGCGGTGCTTGGGATGGCGATGCTGCTGATCTGCATTTACAGTGTATTTAAAGGGCTTGAGACACGGGCAAGGCTCGGGGAAATGCTTGTCTATGTCGTTATCGTACCGATTGTGCTGATTATTTTACTTTCCATCCCGCAGCTTCGTCCGGAGCGTTTATGGCCGGTTCGTCTGCTGACAAGGGAGCAGGCTGTACAGGAGACCGCTGATGCGGCGGGAGTTGTGGGCCTGATCTGGGCGGCAGTGATTACCTTTGCCATGTTTTCGGTCGTTGAATGGCTGTTGTTTTTAAGACCGCATGTGAAACAGCGGCAAAAGGCACTGCGCGGGATGATCGTCGGTATTGCATGGCCGGTAGTACTCAATCTGCTCCTGCTTGTTGTGTGTATCGGTGTATTTTCGGTGGCTGGTATGAACAATGAGCAATGGCCTGCGGTAACGCTGATGCAGATCGTGCGCTTCCCCGGCGGTTTTCTCTCGCGGCAGGACGGTTTGATGCTTGCGTTTTGGATGGCGGGGATGTTCATGCTTATCAGCGGGAGTATTTATTATGGCATGGAAAGCTTTAAAAGTCTCAGTAAAAAGCTATGTAAATCATGGGTCATTATATTTCCCGGTATTTTTATTTTAGGCTGCTTTTTATGTATTTACCTCAATGATGCCACACGTCTGTTCATCCGTTATATGGTTTTTATCTATCTGCCGCTGACGCTTGCGGTGCCGCTGCTCCTTGGACTGGCGGGCCCATTTAAGCGCAGCTTTGGCAGCAAAAAAGGAGATGGACGGCGTATCCTGCCAAAAACCGGGCGTGCGGGAAAACAAAAAGGCAGACGGATGGCTGCGTTTATCCTTGCTTTAGCCTGGGCCGCCGGAGGTATGGGGCTTTCCGGCTGCGGTGATCTTGTGGAAATCGAGGACCGCAATTTTGTCATGTGTCTTGGCATCGATACCGGCCCGGATGGACTGGAGGTGAGCCTGGGATTTCCGGACCTTAAGGCGCTGACCGGGGATGGCGACAACATCCATTATCCTGCGGTAACGCTGACCGGAGATTCTATGGAGGATGTGGAGGCTGCTTACAGAGCCGGCTCCAATAAGCGGCTGGATTACGGACAGCTTCAGATGATCGTATTTGGAAGGAAAATGATGAAAGATTCGGCGCAAATGCGGGAGGTTCTGGAATACATCCGGGAACAGCCGGCATTTACCCGGACAGTACTTGTATGTATGGCCGATGACCGTGCCGGTGACATTGTTGCGCTGGACGAGTCGGTAAACGGCTCCATCGGCTTTTATCTGCGGCAGATGTTTGATAATAATTACAAGGAATACCGTCTGACGGTAGGCGATCTGATCATCGGTCTGAGCCTGACGGATGAGACCGGGCAGATTGCTGTGGCGGCGCCGGGGGAAAACGGGCCGAAGATCATAAACACTGAACAAATACGGGGATTTTACAGCGCATCATGAGCAATACGATCCGTGAATAAAAGAAAAGCTGCCGTTTTTAACGCGGCAGCCTTTCTTTTATCTGGTAGAATAAGAGACGAGGGAGGTCTGGCAGTGCGGCCTGCCAGACAATGTTATGAAAAAATCAAACTGTTTTGCAAGTAATCATTACTGATTACTATGGTTTTATTATATTGTATAAATGTGTCCAAATTTTGTCCTGAAAATAAAATAAATCTAAACTGTTTATTAAGAAAATCTTATGTCACATTTTCTGTCACATATATGTAAAAGCAGGAACAAATAAATGATAAACGAGATTAGCTTTTGCACACCTGTCACGGTGAAAGCATAGACAAATCCGGCACGCGGCGGCGCACACCGGGGCTCGTGTGTGACACAACATAAGGATGCAAAGCCCGGTGTTTGACGGACTATGCATCCTTTTTGATGCGATACGCCCGGAGGGTGCTACAATGCCGGTGGCACGCGTCCTGCACCGGCCTAAGCAAAGCGAAGACCGCCGTGCTTGCGCGGGCAGGCATCCTCCGGGCAACGGTCATCGAGTGGCAATGCCACGAGATGAGCGGGGTATCGCGATGATCGGGCAGGGGAAGAAAGCTTCCACTATCCGATTAAGGGGAGGATAAGTACTCAAAGTATATTGGGTACTTTTGAATGAATTGGAGGGGGAATCCAATGATTCCCGGTGTTTTTATCTTCCGGGAACACTTATAGTATAGCCCTGATTGTTTTGAAGTATGCACATCTTTTCTGTTTTTTTTAAATCTTTCTGAAGCTTTTTTAAATCTGCTTATCTTTAGCCGCCTTTTTCTTGATACTCTAAGCAAATCATGATAAAATAAAAAAAATATAAAATCTATAAAATAAATATGAACAGAATCTAAAAACATGCGATGTGGAAGCGGCTGCTGACAGCTGGAAAATAAGAACAGCGTCAGCAGCTGCGAATGTGCAAAGCACGCAGCAGCTGATGTTCATATATGGTGTTGTCAGGCGGTGTGCGGCATGTTATTGCACAGGAAACGGTTTTTCTGTGAAATAACAAATTTTTAATCATACAGGAGAGAATATGTTAGAGATCAGAGAAGTACAATCGAAGCGGGAAATGGGAAAATTTATTAAGTTTCCAATGACCTTGTATAAAAATCATCCGCATTGGGTACCTTCACTTATTGCAGATGAAAAAAATACGTTAAATCCGGAAAAAAACGCGGCATTTGATACGGCAAAGGCCCGTTTCTGGATGGCTTATGAGGATGGAAAGGCCGTAGGGCGCGTAGCCGCGATCTTTCTTGAAAACTATGAGGCGCGCTGGGGACAGAAACGGCTTCGATTCGGCTGGCTGGACTTTATCGACCGCAAGGAAGTTGCTTTTGCACTGCTGGATACGGTATGGAATTGGGCAAAGGAGCTGAACGTATGCGCGGTACACGGGCCGCTTGGCTTTAATGATATGGATAAAGAGGGATTGCTTATTGAAGGCTTTAATCAGCCGGGTTCTATGCTGACGATTTACAACGAGCCGTATTATGTGAAATATCTGGAAATGTACGGCTTTGAAAAAGATGTGGACTGGGTGGAATATACGTTTCCGACACCGGATAAAAATCCGGAGATTTTTACAAAGCTGGCAAAGCGTGTGCAGGAACGCACGCCGTATCGTTTAAAAACCTTTACAAGCTCAAAGGAGCTTGTGGAATGGGGGCATCGTATTTTTGAAATCTATAATCAGGCCTACGATCATCTTTATGGGGCGATGCCTTTAAATGAGCGCCAGATTCAGGCGGCGATCGATCAGTATTTAAAGCTTATTGATCCGGAATTTGTTCTCGGCATTGTGGACGGCGATAACCGTCTTGTGGGCTTTGGCGTAGCGATGATCAACCTGGATGACGCCGTCAGACGTGCCCGCGGCCGTTTGTTCCCGTTTGGATTTATTCATTTGCTGCGGGCAATGAAGGCTGAGAATACATATCTTTATATGCTGCTGATCGGCCTGCTGCCGGAGGTGCAAAAAAGCGGAGCAGTGGCGCTTATGCTCAATCAGATCGTTGATACATGCCATAAGCGCAGGATCAACCGGATTTATTGTATGCCGGAGCTGGAGACCAACACAGATGTCCAGAAGCTGTGGAAGCTTTTTGATACCGACATTGTCCGTAAGCGCCGGGTGTATATCCGTTATCTGGATGAAAGCGCGCGGATGGCTTACGATATAAAAGCGAAACGCTGCGAATAAAAGCGGAACGCTGCGACGAATAAAAGCGAAACGCTGCGACGAATAAAAGTGAAATGCTGCAAATAAAATCGGGGAGTAAGGATCATGGAATTTACGATGAACAATACGTTAAAGGAAATATTGGAAAATGAACGGGTGAATAAGAAGCTTCACTGTCTGTTCAGCCCGGTTTATTACGAAAATATACGGCCGCTGATGCGGAAAATGAAATTAAAGCATATGGTCAGGCTTGCAAAGACCCCATGGGGAAGTCCATTTCCGGCGCAGGGGCTTTTGCGCTGTGCCAATCTTTTGATCGAGCGCCGGGAAGCCGGAGAACTGACGACAATCCCGATCTGGAAAGAACTTGACAAAGAGGAGGCTGAGGAAGCCGAAGCTGTCGTTCTGATTCCATTTATAGATAAAGAGCGTAAGGGTGCCCCCTGTGTGATTATCTGTCCCGGGGGCGGCTATACGCGTGTCGCATGTCACAGAGAGGGAATCGAGGTTGCCCGGGAAATGATGTGCCGGGGCTATCAGGCTTTTTTGCTGAATTACCGGGTATACCCGCATCTTTATCCAAAAGGCGAACAGGACCTTGTTCGGGCGATCCGCTTTGTGCGGGCAAATTATGAGAAGCTTGGGATTGACAGAGATAACGTGATGATTATGGGCTTTTCCGCCGGAGGGCATCTTTGTGCCTGCGTCGGCGCTTTATATGACCATATTGAAGATACGACGCATCGCTATGATCATATATCTGCGCGGCCGGATAAGATATGCCTGTGCTATCCGGTCATCAGCTTTCTTGAGGAATGTCATGAGGGGAGCCTGATCCATCATCTTGGGGACGGGGTACCGGAGGAAAAGCGCCGGACATTGTCTGCGGAAATGCTGACATCGAAGGATTATCCAAAAACGTTTCTGTGGGCCTGCCAGGATGACGCTACCGTACCGGTTTCAAATACGGAGCGCATGGCGGCCAGCCTGAACAATAAAAATGCTGATTTTAAATGTGAAATTTATCCGTCCGGCGGCCATGGCATTGCCCTTGGCGAGGGGACAAGCGCGGCCGGATGGCTGGATGCCATGGAACAGTTCATGGCGCATTAAACGTATTCAATAACATTAAACGCATTAAATAAAAAGCAGATGCAGATGTTTATGCAATAAAAAAGCGGATGCAAATGCCTATGTAATAAATAAAAAAGCGGATGCAGATGCTTATGACAAATATAAAGAACCGGCAGTACTGTATGAAACGGCACTGTCGGTTCTTTTTACATCCATCCGGAGGCAATGGACGACCATACGACGGTCATCAGCCCGGCGATGACGATGGCAAGCCCGCTCATAGCACCTTCCACTTCTCCGATTTCGATAGCTTTGGAGGTTCCTACGGCATGGGAACATGTGCCAATAGCCAGACCCTTGGCTACGGGGTCTGTGAGCCTAAACAGGCGGCACAGTCCGACCGCGGCGGCGCCGCCAAAAAGGCCGGTGATCATGATTGCGGCGATGGTGATGGCCGTAAGTCCGCCCATTTCATCGGACAGTCCGATACCGATCGCTGTGGTAACGGATTTTGGCAGAAGTGAACGGTAAATCTGGCCGTCAAAGTTAAAAAATAATGAAAATCCAAGAACAAGGGCGATGGATGAAAAGCTTCCGCACAGAACGCTGATGATGATCGCAGCGACGTTTTTCTTTAACACATGAATCTGGCGGTACAGCGGCACGGCATAGCAGATTGTTGCCGGCGTGAGAAGGATACTTAAAAGATTAGCGCCGGTTTCATAGGTTTCGTATTCAATATCACACAGCAGCAGGATGACAATGATCGCAGCGCTGGCGACTAAGATCGGATTTAAGAATGATATTTTTGTTTTCTGTGAGATTTTATATGCAATCCAGTATAAAAGCAATGTTAGTGCAAGACCAAAATAAGACGATGTCTGAAGCAGTTCGTTCATTTGCCAGTCTCCTTTTCTTCAAGATGTTCTTTTTTCCGTCTCATAATAAACTGGGCGATGGTTCCGGTCATTCCCATAACGGCCATAGTAGAAAGAATACAGGTAATCACAAGCCCGATGATATTATCCTTTAAAACGCCCCAGTAATTCATGAGGTTGACCGTGGAAGGAACAAAAAGAACCGGCATGATGGCCAGGAAAAAATCCGCCGCATGTTCGACCTGATCCAGACGGATAATCTTTAAACACAAAGCGGCAAACAAAATGACCAGTCCGTAAATACTGGCCGGAATCGGCAGCGGCAGCAGGAGATTAAGAAGCTCTCCAATAGCTGTGATTACGCCGATGATTGCAAACTGAAACAAATATTTCATTCGTAAAGACTCCCTTGCTAAATAGTCCTGCCGCACCGGAGGCGGCAGCGTTTCATATTGCTGCGCAAAAATATTTTTTCGCATCGTTTTGCGGGGCCCCTAAGGCCGTGGTTTTTCATGTAAACAAAAAAACGTGCCTCTCCTGCCCGGCATCATCATATTATATATCCCCTTTTAATAGAATGTAAATAGACACCGTTGTATTTTTTTTGTACTTTTGTACCGATTCAGCCATGCGGCGTTTATCCGTAATCGAGCGTTTTGGTGGAAATCAAATATTTTGCCGCGGGAGCGGTTTGGAAACGGAGGGATGATATGAGAATCGTGATTGCAGGCGGCGGCTTTGCAGGCTGCGCGGCGGCAATGCAGGTCGCACGCATGGGCGCAGAGGTCATATTGGCAGAGCGGACAGATATGCTGTGCGGTACCGGGGCTGTCGGCGGTATTATGCGCAATAACGGACGCTATACAGCAGCAGAGGAAATGATCGTTATGGGCGGGGGCCAAATGTTTCGCCTGATCGATCAGCATTGCCGGCATAAAAATGTAAATTTTCCGGGACATCGCCATGCCAGCCTGTTTGATACGGCGGTCATGCCGGCAGTAATCGTACGCGCGCTGGCTGCGCTGGGCGTCAAAATTTGCTATATGTCCAGGATTACAGGCGTTTCGCTCAGAGAACGAACAGACCCGCAGGCGGACGGCCGGATTACAGCTGTAAAAAATGACCGCGGTGAGCTTTTGGAGGGCGATGCTTTTATTGATGCAACAGGAACTGCCGGGCCCTTATCGGCCTGCCATCAATATGGCCGGGGCTGCGCTTCATGTATTATGCGTTGCGCATCCTTTGGCGGACGTATCAGCCTGAGCAGTCTGTGCGGAATTAAGGAATATGCTGCGCTCAGGGAGGGAAAGCTTTCCGGGCAGGGTGATTGTCCCGGGGCCTTAAGCGGGGCGTGTACGCTGATGAAGGCATCACTTTCCGATAAAATCCGGGAGCAGCTGGATTTAAAAGGTGTGGCTGTGATCGCACTGCCCCCGGAGCTTTGTGAGGATCATCTGAAGCTGAAAGCCTGCCAGCAGTATGCGCTGCCGGAATTTGCGCATAATATCGTGCTTTTAGATACCGGACATGCAAAGCTGATGTCTCCGTATTATCCTTTGTCAAAGCTTCAGGCGGTGCCCGGTTTAGAAAATGCCCGGTATGAGGACCCTTATGCCGGAAGCATCGGCAATTCTGTGAGACTGACCGCGTCTGTACCAAGGACAGACACAATGCAGGTTAAAGGTATGGAAAATCTTTTTTGTGCCGGGGAAAAATCCGGGATTTTTGTGGGGCATACAGAAGCGATTGTAACGGGTGTCCTGGCAGGCTTCAATGCGGTAATGGCGGCACGGGGGCTGCCGCTTATGACACTTCCGGCAGAAACCGTCTGCGGGGACGCGATTGCATGGGTGAATGAACAGATGGCATGTACGGTGGGCCGGCGGTATAAGTATACCTTTTCCGGAAGCGTGCTGTTTGAGCGTATGAAGCGACAGGGACGCTACACGACCGATACGTCCGTCATACGGGAGCGGGTGCGCCGGGCCGGCGCTGAAAATGTGTTTGCCATGCAGCCGCAGCTTTAACCGCATAAAGCCGGCGGCTGCATGTGGATTCCTATCCGACTATTTTCAGATGCAGCAGACAACTAAATTTGCCAGCTGTGATAAAAGCACAGCTGGCAAATTTGCAATTAGGAGTGCGAACACTCTATATTCATGATTCGTTAAAATAATTTTCTACCGCTGTAATAATTTCTGAAACATCTGTATTTACAAAATTGATACCTGGCTCAAGAAAATTGACGATATTATTACTCGAATTGCGTAACTCAGGTACACTGACAAATAAATTATTTATTTGTCCATTTGTATAAGAAAATCGTCCTTGTGGTCCGCCTAAAATAGTTATCGTTCCCAATTCATTTTTTCTTCCAAAAATAAGGTATTCATTATCCGTTTCCATAAGGGGATCTTCCCTGATTTCAAATTTCTGATTTCCTTGTACCTGCCCCGTTTGGGCAATAATAATAGTATCATTTTCTTCTGCACCGTAAATCGGTATGATAACTTCAGCGTTAAAATCCGTCATAGGGACTCCGGACATAATTGTGTACTGCTTGTTTACACCTGTTATTTTTACAATAGCCACAATATCACTTTCTACGCATAAATTATTAATTGAGGAATATGATTTGGCCCAGCTTGCATTTAAATATACGGTTTCTAACTGGGGTGAGGATGTTGATTTAATTCCGATAAAAATAAAAATCAATATGAATACAAGTAGTATTATAAAAGATGCTATAAAAACTTTATTTTTATATAATTTTTTGCTCATTTTATCTCCCTCCTGCTATTCTGATTAATAGCATAGTTTATGGACTAATATAATGCACTAACTGCAGCACAGTCGTAAGAGGTTGGTTGAAAAATGATAGTGAGGTCCAGCTACTGGCAGATAATGTCACAGCATTGTTAAAATAATTACTGCCTGGTTGATATGTATATGTAGCATAAGGAGCAGAGAGACGGGCTTCCAGGTAACTATATGCAAATACGTTTAGAGAAAATAGTACGCATAAAAAACATAAACATATAAAAGAACAAAAAAATCTTTTTCTTTTCATGGGTAATCTCCATTCTATCATCATCGTACTGTATCATTCACTATCAGCACAAAAATGCAGGATAAATTTTCGTTTTATAAGACGAATGAAAGTTATGTAGCCACTGCTACGAATTAAATCGTTGTGCTAAAAGTGAGATAGTACATTAGGGAGGTTAGATTGTATCAATTAAAAGTAAATATTTATAGTACAATGGTATCATCCTCTCAAATTAAATTATTTTAAGCATCACATCTGCTGGTTTATATATATTATACTATAAAACCATATTTTTCCCAATTTTTTTGTTGAAAATGTGAAAATATATTGGCGGAATATGTAGTTTTGTGAAGTGATTAGATAGTCGATTACGGCTTAATTTTAAAATATATAGAGTAAGTTAGTAAGCAACTGAACAAACATCTGTTTCGCCAGAGGAGGAACCATCACGTTTGAAATAGTCAAAATGTAGTTAGTATATAATTATTATTGGCAAGGATAGGAACTATTTCTAAATTGAAAAGAGAGGCAGTGAAAATCTCCATTTCCCAACCATACAGTTTTTATGATGTTCGTTGATAACAAAACACAAAAAGAAAACTGTATGGTGGAATTTATCGTAGAAGAAAAAAGAAAATTAAAAAAAATGCCCTCATGCAAAGCCACAGGCCTGTGATATGCTCCCTTTTAGGTAGACAGTTAAAAAATAAAACTGTTTATCTGGAAGGGGGCATTTTCGCTATTATTTATTTAAGAAGGCCGCGGGAGGCTTTTCGTTTGCAATAGATGAATGCAGGTATGAGGAAAATATCCGCGCAAATCCATGCCAGCGGATGTGCCATGCATATGCCTGTAAAACCGATCCATTTGGCAAGGCAGAGCCCGGCGAAGGTGCGGGCACCCATTTCCATGACGCCGGCGGTAATGGCAAGCCCGGAATATCCCATTCCCTGAATCGTAAAGCGTACCGTATTCACAAGAGTTAGCAGACAGTAGCCGCCGCAGCAAAATAGCAGGAACTGGTAAGCATAATCAATGATGATTTTTTCGGAGCTGTCCAGAAACAAAAGCGCCAGGCTGCGCCCGGTAAAAATCACGATGATCAGTAAAATACCAGACAGTACAAAACCGGACAGAGAGGCAGCTACAAGCCCCTGGCGGATTCGCTTGATTTTCCCGGCGCCGACGTTCTGGCCGCTGTAAGGCGCCATGGTCTGTCCAAGCGCTTCCACGGGGCTGCTGATAAAGGCGTTGATTCTCTGGGCGGCGGTGACGCCGGCTACAACAGCCGTTCCGAGGCTGTTGACCGCGGCCTGGATAACCAATGTACCGATTGCTGTAATGGAGTACTGAAGTCCCATAGGTACACCCATTTTGCACAGAATTGCCGCATGGTGGGCGCGAAAACGCCAGTCATCCCGGCTCATTTTTAAAATCGGAAATTTTTTGCGCATATAAAGCAGGCAGACAGCCCCGGATAATGCCTGGGAAATGACCGTTGCCAGGGCCGGGCCTTCAACACCCATATTAAAAATAAGGATAAATGCTATATCCAGCACAATATTGATCAGCGACGCAAGAGCCAGAAAAAGTACCGGTGAACGGCTGTCCCCCAGCGAGCGAATAATGGCCGCCAGTATATTATAAAGGAACGTAAATGGAATACCGAGAAAGATGATCAATATGTAAATATAAGCATACTGGAATATTTCATCCGGGGTATTCATCAGGCTCAGGATGAAGCGGCAGGCCAGTGATACGGCGGTTGTCAGCACGACGGAAAAAATAATGCACAGCCAGGCGCCGTTGGCAACAAAACGCCGCAGGTCCTGTTCATTTTTGGCACCGAACATCTGGGCAACCGGAAGGGCAAATCCGTTGCACACGCCGGTGCAGAAGCCAATGACCATAAAATTTAAAGAAGAGGTGGAGCCGACGCCCGCCAGCGGGTTCACACCCAAAAACTTTCCGATGATCACCGTATCCATCATACTGTAAAACTGCTGGAAAAGCAGTCCGAGAAACATGGGGATGGCAAAGCTGATAATATGCTTTAGCGGCGATCCCTTTGTCATATCCTTTATCATAACCAAAACTCCTTCTATGATACTGATCTTTATATGATGCCCGGGTCAAAAGAGCTTTTGATCCGGGCATCATATATATTAATCCTGAGGAATACTATAATAAATATATGGCGTTGTCAAGAGGAAAAATGAAGAAGAATGTCCTTGACAATCCGCGGCCGGGTATGTTAAATTAAATTTGCAGGAAAAACCATGAAATATGTGATCTTGTTAAAGTAACTGAAGAAAAACTTTGAGGACTGACGGATAATTGTGGGTTACCACAGTGGATTCAAAGTTTTGTTAAGCCGACCGTCTGGGCAGCATCAGATCATCTGTATGCTGTCCTTTTTGCGTGATACGCCCGGAGGGCGGCCGCCGTGCTTGCACGGGCGGACATCCGACGGGCAACGGTCATCGAGTGGCAACGCCACGAGATGAGCGGGGTATCGCGATGATCGGGTAGGGGAAGAGGAAGCTTCCCCTATCCGATCTGTGAGCACTTAATTCGTGCAAGCCGAAGGCGCAGCCCGAATTTAGTGCGAACGCACATCCGGACCCTTAGCGAGCGCGAGCCAGGCGGCGAAGCGCAAGCTTAGTGCAAACCTGGCGTTCATAGCAAAAGGGACATGCAGCAATTTGATTTCTGGTGCTTTTTCTATGAATTGTATCTGCCGCCGGCGCAGCCCCGGGGCAGACCATGGGAGGAAAAAGAAATGATGGAAAAAGCTTGGGAAAATTTTAAACCGGGTGTTTGGATGGACGAAATCAATGTCCGGGATTTTATTCAGAAAAATTATACGCCGTATGAAGGGGATGAGACATTTCTTGAGAAAGCAACGCCCCGGACACAGCGTTTGATGAAAAAGCTCAATAATCTGCTGATGATCGAGCAGCAGATGGGCGGCGTTTTTGATATTGATACGCAGACAGTCATGTCTCTGGTCACTTATAAACCCGGCTATTTAGATAAGGATGAAGAAATCATCGTCGGACTTCAGACCGACAAGCCGCTTAAGCGCGGTGTTAATCCTTTTGGCGGTATGCGCATGACACGGGAGGCGTGCAAAGCTTACGGCTATGAGCTGTCGGAAAAGGTCGAAAAGGAGTTTACATACCGGACGACCCATAATGACGGCGTGTTCCGTGCCTATACAGATGAGATTAAGGCGGCACGTCATTGCGGGATCATCACCGGTCTGCCGGATGCTTACGGACGCGGCCGCATTATTGGCGACTACCGCAGAGTTGCTCTGTACGGCGTAGATACGCTGATCCGCTTTAAAAAGGCGGACAAGGAGCGTCTTGGCCATGAAGTGATGCTTCAGGATAATATCCGTCAGCTTGAAGAATTATATCAGCAGATTCATTTCCTTGAGCTTTTAAAGGAAATGGCGGCTATGTATGGCTTTGACATTTCAAGACCGGCTGAGAATGCCAGAGAAGCCGTACAGTGGCTGTATTTTGGCTACCTCGGAGCGATCAAGGAGCAAAATGGTGCGGCAATGAGCCTGGGACGGACAAGTACCTTCCTGGATATTTATTTTGAACGTGATCTGGCGGCCGGCGTGCTGACAGAAAGCCAGGCACAGGAAATTTTTGATGATTTTGTGATGAAGCTGCGTATGGCCCGCCATCTGCGCACACCGGATTACAATGAGCTGTTTGGCGGCGATCCGATGTGGATTACAGAGTCTATCGGCGGAACCGGAGAGGACGGACGCACACTTGTGACAAAGAGCTCTTACCGTATTTTAAATACATTATATAACCTCGGGCCAAGCGCTGAGCCGAACCTGACTGTTTTATGGTCCGAAAAGCTTCCGGACACCTTTAAACGCTTTATCGCAAAGGTATCCTGTGATACAGATGCGATCCAGTATGAAAATGACGATATTATGCGCCCGAAATTTGGCGATGACTATGCAATCGCCTGCTGTGTTTCCGCAATGCGCGTCGGAAAGGATATGCAATTTTTCGGTGCCCGGGCAAACCTGGCCAAGCTGCTGATGATGAGCCTTAACGGCGGCCGCGATGAAAAGAGCGGTATGCAGGTGGCGCCGGCTCATACGCCGTACGAGGGTGAATATCTGGAATATGATAAGGTGCTGGAGCTGATGGATATTTATCGCCCATGGCTGGCAAAAACCTATGTGAGCGCTATGAATATCATTCATTATATGCACGACAAGTATGCGTATGAGAAAACACAGATGGCTCTGCATGACACCGATGTGCACCGTTTTATGGCATTTGGTATCGCAGGTATGAGCGTGCTTGCAGATTCCCTGTCTGCGATCAAATATGCAAAGGTGCGTGTTATCCGCGATGAAACCGGCCTGATCAAAGACTTTGAGACGACCGGAGAGTTCCCGGCATTTGGCAATGATGACGACCGGGTAGACTCCATTGCTGCTGAACAGGTGCGTCTGTTCTTTGAGGAACTCAAGAAAAATCCGACTTATAGAAATGCAGAACATACATTATCCATTTTAACGATCACCTCCAACGTAATGTACGGCAAAAAAACCGGAAATACACCAGACGGACGAAAAGCTGGCGAGCCTTTTGCACCGGGGGCAAATCCGATGCATAACCGGGAGAAGAACGGCGCCCTGGCATCTTTAAATTCCGTTGCCAAGCTTTCCTATGATGTGTGCAAGGACGGTATTTCCAATACATTCTCCATTGTACCTCAGGCGCTTGGAAAAACGGAGGAAGAACGGCTTAATAATCTTGTGGCGATCTTAAGCGGCTATTTTGCCCAGAAAGCACATCATATTAATGTAAACGTACTGAACCGGGAAACATTGATGGACGCCTATGAGCATCCGGAAAAATATCCGAACCTGACAATCCGCGTGTCCGGATATGCGGTAAACTTCCATAAGCTTTCTCGGGAACAGCAGCGGGAAGTGATTTCCCGTACCTTCCATGAGGCAATGTAATGGACAGCGTAAGACAGGATCGCATAAAATCAGATGATATAAAACCGGACGGCATGAATCCGGTCACAGGCTATATCCACAGCTTTCAAAGCCTTGGGGCTGTGGATGGCCCGGGCCTTCGGTTTGTGGTCTTTATGCAGGGCTGCCCGCTGCGCTGCGGCTATTGCCATAATCCGGATACATGGGCCATGCCGCAGGCTGCGCCGGGCTGCCATTGTCTTACCGCCGGGGAAACGGTAGCGCGCATTATGCGTTACCGCCCGTACATTAAAAATGGCGGTGTGACCGTTTCCGGCGGAGAAGCGCTGATGCAGCCCGAGTTTGTGCGGGAGCTTTTTGCATTACTTAAACAGGAGGGCATCCATACGGCACTGGACACATCCGGCGTGGGTGATCTGGATAAAGCGGCCGGCGTACTGGAATATACAGACCTTGTGCTGGCAGATTTAAAAGCCGGAGATGAGAGGTCATACCGGGAGCTGTGCGGCGCGTCTATGGAGCAGGTGCTTTCGTTCCTGCGTCTGACCGAATCGATGGCCGTTCCGCTCTGGATACGTCATGTCGTAGTACCGGGCTTTAATGACAGTGAAGCATGTATCCGAAAGATTGCAAGGCTCAGTGCATCATTTAAAAATCTTGAAAAGCTGGAGCTGCTTCCGTTTAAAAAAATATGTATGACAAAATATGAACAAATGGGCCTTGAATTTCCGTTTAAGGATTTTGAGGCGTGCAGTCCGCCAGACATCCGGCGGCTGGAAATGATCGTGGCTTCGGAGCTGACATAATATGTTGGCTCCGGAGCATTTTTTATGCTGTCGAACGTTGTCATTTCCTGAAAAATAAGCTATAATAATTTTTGCTCCATATAAAATGCCGGAAAATGCTCCGGCGATGATGGAACCTAAATCAAGATTATATTAAAGAGGCGTACGAATATGCAAAAGAACAGAAAGCGGAATAAGCGCCCGCCGGTGCTTCTTAAAAACTGGCGGCTCCTTGCGGCCGGAGCGGCGGCCGTGATCGTACTGGTTGTCGTGTTTACTCTTGTTTTAAAAAAGGATGTGCCAAAGGCCAGCACAGAAGCCGGCATTGCCTATATTCATAAGCTGGAGCGGACGGATTCCACCCCGGTGGAAGACAAGATCAAGGAACTTAAAAAGCAGGAACGGCGGGAAGCGCTTGAGAACGGGGAACTGGATGTGTGGCAGCAGTTTAGCGATGCCGCGATCCTTGGCGATTCCCGTGCCGTTGGATTTTATACCTATGGCTTTGTCGAAGAACGGCGTGTTATGGCAAATGCGGGGGCAACCCTGAAAAATATTCCGGACTATATCCCGCGGCTTCAAAATGTCAACCCTCTGGTTTGTTTTTTATGCTTCGGTCTGAACGATATAAGTATCGGCTACTGGGATACAGTGGACGAGTACATTGAAGAGCTGGACGCCATGATCGAACTGATCCGCACCAGCGTGCCCGGTATTGAGGTTTATGTGAACTCAACGATCCCGGCAACGGACCCTGCCTTTGAACAATCGGATAAATGGCGGAACATTCCGGAATGGAATGCGGCGATCAAGGCGCATTGTGAAGAAAACGGAATACACTATGTCGATGTCAGCGCTACGGTTGAAGAACATAAAGACCTGTATGATATAGATGGGATTCATATGCAGAAAGCTTTTTACGAGTATTGGGCTGTGGATATGATTGCGGAGGTTAATGATGAAGAAGAAAATGCAGTTGAGTAACGGGATGTCGTTTCTTGGGCCTGTCCGTATTGGGATGACGATTCTTCTGCTCATATTTATTATTTTTTTGCAGCTTGGCGACCGGGTCAGCGCGGCTGCGATCGAAGACGTGGAAGCGGCGGTGATTGCATCGATTTCCGTGGATTCTATGGAAAAAAGTACAGACCGGATGTTTAAAAAGTTTTACGGCCTTGATCCCGCAGATTATGAGGCGGTCGTGCTTTACGCTCCGAAAACCAATATGGATGTTCAGGAACTGCTGATTATCAAGCTTTCAGATACATCTCAGGCCGAAGCTGTGGAGTCCGCGATCCTTAGCCGGCTTGAAAGCCAGGAAAATACATTTGAAGGCTATGCGCCGGAACAGTATGCGATGCTTGAAGATCATCATGTCCTGGATATTCGGGGAAATTATGTACTTTATATCGTACATGAGGATGCAGGGGCTGCAGACAGCGCATTTAAATCGGCTCTCTGATAGGTGTCTGTTTGATGTGCATATTCTATCAGATGTGCGTATTTTATCAGATGTGCGTATTTTGATCGTGAGGAAGGATTTTATACTATGATTTTCAGCAGTGTTTTTTTTCTTTTTGTATTTTTTCCGGTGACGCTGCTTTTATACTTTATCGCACCGTGGAAATTGAAAAACCTCATACTGTTTCTTGTCAGCCTTGTGTTTTACGCATGGGGAGAACCGGTATATGTCTTTTTGATGCTGTTTAGTATTGTGTTTAACTATTTGAGCGGACTTGAAATGGAATATTACCGCCGGGAAAAGAACGAGCATTGGTTAAAAATCTGTTTTTGGTTTACCGTTGCTGTCAATCTTGGAATGTTGGGCTTCTTTAAGTACTACGGCTTCTTTCTGGATAATATCAATGTCCTGCTGCCTTTTGATATTCCCTATAAAGAACTGGCGCTCCCGGTGGGAATCTCATTTTATACATTCCAGATTCTTTCCTATATTATTGATGTTTACAAGGGCGCCGTTCCGGTACAGAGAAATTTTATCTCCTTTGGCGCCTATGTAACGATGTACCCGCAGCTAATCGCCGGCCCGATCGTGCGTTACAGCGATATTAACGAACAGCTCTCAAAGCGTACGCTGACCTGGTATAAGTTCGGTCAGGGTGTGGCATGGTTTGTCCGCGGACTTGGGAAAAAGGTACTTCTGGCTAACAATATTGGCGCGGCCTTTGACGCAATCACGGCGCTTCCTGCCGATGAGCGTTTGGTTCTGACTGCATGGATCGGCGCTTTGGCATATACGATGCAGATTTATTTTGATTTCAGCGGCTATTCGGATATGGCTGTGGGCCTTGGAAAAATGTTCGGCTTTGAGTTTGTACGAAATTTTGATTATCCGTATATTTCCAAAAGCGTGACAGAATTTTGGCGCCGGTGGCATATTTCCCTTGGAACATGGTTCCGCGAGTATGTTTATATTCCGCTGGGCGGCAACCGGGTTTCGCGTCTGAAGCATGTGAGAAATATCCTCATTGTGTGGATGTTGACCGGTTTCTGGCACGGCGCAGCCTGGAACTTTATGTTCTGGGGGCTGTACTATGGACTGCTTTTGCTGCTTGAAAAATATTTCCTTGGAAAATATCTGGACAGGCTTCCGGGCATCGTTCAAAAGATATACTGCTTTATCCTTGTTGTGATCGGCTGGGTACTTTTCTCGGCGACTTCACTGTCCGGGGCGTTCAGCTATCTCGGAAATATGTTTGGCATTGGCGCGCACGGATTTATTGATAGTACCGGGCTTTATTATCTGGCAGGCAATCTGCTGCTGCTTGTCATCTGCTTTTTGTGCGCGACGCCGTTTGTATGGAAACGGTTCTGCCGTCTGGCGCTGAAAAAAGGCTTCTGGCCATCGATCATCGCTACGGTTGTCTATTCGGCGATCTTCATTTTCAGTGTGGCTTACCTGGTGAATGCAACATATAATCCGTTTTTATATTTCCGCTTTTAATAAAAAGGAGTTTTTGTGATGGAAAACAGACCGATGACGCCTGAAGAACGGAGAAAGAAAAAGAAAAAAATTCTCCGCGAACGCAATGCAAAAATATATACAAAAATCACCTGCGTCTTTTTGTTGTTTATTGTTTTTGCCTGTATTTTTAATTTTTTCAGCGGCGACAAGGAATTTTCAGAATCAGAAAACCGGGTGCTTGCTCAAAAACCGGAGTTTTCTCTGGAAAATATCGCCAGCGGCAAATTTATGACGGACATGGAAGATTATGTGGCCGATCAGTTCTTTTTAAGAGATCAGTGGATTGGTCTGAAGCTTATGGAAGATATGGTTTTGGGAAAGCGGGAATCTAACGGCGTATATATCGGACGGGATCATACGCTTCTTGAGATACCTGAGACGCCGGATATGACTTTTGTGGATAAAAATCTTAATGCAATCTATGATTTTGCAGAACGCCACACGGATGTCAATATGGTTATGGCGCTGATCCCAAATGCAGCCTATATCTGCGACCAGCTTCGTCCGGCCAATGCGCCGGTGAGGGATCAGTCGAAGGACCTTGCCCATGTCAATTCAATCGTCGGAACAGCACTGAATTTTGTCGATATGGAAGGGACGATGGCAGCCCATAAGGATGAATATATTTATTATAAGACGGACCATCACTGGACAAGCCTTGGCGCGTATTATGCCTTTGAAACGCTCAGCTCAGAGCTTGATATTGCGTCGCCTGTCTGGGATTATGATATTTATCCGGTATCGACAAGCTTTTCGGGAACACTGGCATCGAAAAGCGGCTACCATAAAGCACAGGATGAGATCGATATTTATGTACCAAGAAATGTCAACACAGACTGTGTCGTCAATTACATCGATGAGCAGAAAAAGAGCGCTTCGATTTATGTCAGCTCAGCTCTGGAACAAAAGGATCAGTATGAGGTCTTTTTCGGCGGCAATTATTCAAGAGTGGATATTTCCACAGCCAATGAGGAAAACAGAAGCCTCCTTCTGATCAAAGATTCCTATGCCAACTGCTTTGTTCAGTTTTTGCTGCCGTACTACCGGAATATTATCATGGTCGATCCGCGTTACTATTATGAAGACATCGATCAGCTCATTGATAGTACCGGAATTACAGATGTGTTATTTTTATATAACGTCAATACGTTTATGACCGACCGCTCCATTGCCAGTGCGCTGGAGAAGGCAGAAGTATCTGATGAAAATGATACAGACGTATCAGACGAGGGCAGCACGGATGTATCGAATGAAAGCGATACGAATGTAACAAATATATCCGGTGAAAGTGATGCGAATGTAACAAATGAAAGCAATACAAATGCATCCGGTGAAAGTGATACGAACGTATCCGGAGAGAGCGATACTAAAGGATCAGACGAAAGTGATACAGCAGAATAAAAGGCCGCGCCGGCAATAGCTATGCCGGCAGCGGATGATCAAAAGTCCGGAAGAAAGCCGGGCTTTTTTCATTGCACAGGAAGCTGCGTTTCCATGCAATAAAAAGCTTTGCTTAGGCTCGCACTGCGGCGAAGTAAAAGTGCCGCTTATGCGGCCCGCCGCAGGCAAAGAATCCCGCACAGAAGGAGTCCTGTTTGTTTGGTGCACAAAACGTCTGGCGGGCTATGGCCTTTGCGGACGTTGGTCAGAGTTTATAAAATTATAATATTTTCGCGGCGCTGCGGCGGTTGGATTTTCACAAAAAATCAGCTATAATAAAAGCAGAGATCAACAGAGACGCCGGATATAACGGCGGCACTGGGATATAAAGGAGGCTTGCTTAGGATGGATGACTTTGTGAAGCTGGTTAATGTCACCAAAACATATAAGATGGGTGAGATTAAGATTCGGGCTGTCGATGGTATTAATTTTATCGTTAAGAAAGGTGAGTTTGTCGTGATCGTTGGGCCAAGCGGCGCCGGAAAGACGACGGTTTTGAATATCCTTGGAGGTATGGACCGTGCGACCAGCGGGCAGATATGGATCGACGGGACAGATATTGGCAAGTACACGAACCGTCAGCTCACCGGTTACCGCCGGGAGGACATTGGCTTTGTATTTCAGTTTTATAATCTTGTTCCCAACCTGACCGCGCTGGAGAACGTTGAACTGGCACTTCAGATTTGTAAAAATCCTCTGGACGCCAAAACTGTGCTTGAGGAGGTCGGACTTGGGGACCGGCTGGGAAATTTTCCGGCGCAGCTTTCCGGCGGAGAGCAGCAGCGTGTTTCCATTGCCAGGGCGCTGGCAAAAAATCCGAAGCTTCTTTTGTGCGATGAGCCTACGGGGGCGCTGGATTATAATACCGGCAAATCAATTTTAAAGCTGCTTCAGGATATGTGCCGGGAACGAGGAATGACGGTGATCGTGATTACCCACAACTCAGCGATTGCCCCTATGGCAGACCGGGTTATTCAGATTAAAAACGGACGCGTTTCCAAAATGACGCTGAATGATTCGCCGGTGTCGGTGGAGACTATTGAATGGTAGGGATAGCCCATGAAAAAGAGAAAAAATATACTTCGGAAAGATTTTTATATGGAGATCATCAGAACCTTCAACCGTTTTATCTCCATTTTTCTCATTGTCGCCATGGGTGTGGCCTTTTTCTCGGGAATCCGGGCATCCGAACCGGATATGCGCTTTACGGCGGACGATTATTTTGATGAACGGCAGCTCATGGATATACGTATTCAGGGGACGCTTGGCCTGACCGATGAGGATGTGGAGGCTGTGCGCGCAGTCGACGGCGTCGCGGATGCAGTGGGAAGCTATGCTGTGGATTTGCTGTGCTGGAGCGAAGATAATCAGAAGGTCTTTAAGGTCATGGCCGATATGGGTGAGAAAAACAGGGTGGACGTGATCGAAGGGCGTATGCCTGAGAAGGCCGGTGAGTGTCTCATTGATGCAGGAACTCTGGAAAATCATAATTTTACCATTGGCGATACGATCACCTTTGAGAGCGGCAATGATACGGACCTTTCAGATACACTTACAACGGATACGTTTACGATTGTCGGTATCGGAAGCAGCCCTGAGTTTATTACATTTACGAGAGGCAGCACCACCATCGGCGACGGCGAGCTGGATTCGTTTGCCGTGGTGACACCGGATAGCTTCTCATCTGACGTATACACCAAAATTGATGTGTGGATCGAAGGGGCTGCGGATGAGGTTTGCTATACCGATGGCTATGACGAGCTTGTGTCCGGGGTTTTGGACCGGATTGAGGATACAGTGGCAGACGCGCGCTGTGAGGCGCGATATTCACAGATTCGTGGGGATGCCATGGATGAGATTGACGACGCGCAGAAGGAATACGACGATGCTAAGGCAGACGCGGATGCCGAGCTTGCCGATGCCCTGGAAACGCTGGAGTCATCTCAGCAGGAGCTTGAGGACGGCGAAGAGGAGCTTGAGGAAAAGGAAGCCGAGCTTGAGGATGCAAAGGCCCAGCTTGAGTCCGGTGAGCAGGCTCTGGCTGACGGCCGGGCTCAGATTGCGGCGAATGAAGCCCAGCTTGCGAGCGGATGGCAGCAGTATTATGACGGGTTGGCGCAGCTGGAAGAAAAGGCCGCTGCGGTTGATTTTGATGCGGCCCGCCGGCAGATCGCCGATGGCCGGGCGCAGATTGCCGATGGCCGGGCACAGCTTGAACAGCAAAAGCAGGCTGCGTATGTCCAGGCGGAGGCTGCGGCAAAGGAAGCTGCCAAAGCTGAGGTTGAAGAAGCGACAAGGGATACGGCGGCGCAGCTTGACGCGGCACAGGAGCAGCTTGAGCAGCTTAAAGCAAGCTTTGAACAGATGTCCGGCCAGTTACAGACATTGCAGTCACAGGTAGCGGATATTCAGTCACAGATCGATGCACTTTTGGCCCAGGAGGTTCCCGACGAGCAAAAGCTGGCCGAGCTTGAAGGCCAGCGTGATGCGTTAAACAGTCAGATTGAGACGCTTGAGCCGATGGTGCAGGCGCTGAAAAATACATATGATACAAGCTATGAGTCCGGTATGGCAGCCATCGCCGATGGCCGGGCACAGATCGCGGCGGCGCTGGAGGCGGCTATGGAGCAGGCTGTGCAGCAGGCCCATGAAGCTGTGGACGCACAGCTGGCACAAAATGAGGAATATACCTCTGCTCTGGCGATGCTTGATGAAAATGAGGCGGCATT